>NZ_JBXAWK010000043.1:0-56222 GCF_057291755.1 Kitasatospora sp. UYEF31 | reverse complement strand
CGCGCAGCGCCCCGAGCGCGCCCGGAGGGCGCGGCCCGACCGGGCGACGCGCGGGCGCCGAACGGCCCCGGAGCGCAGCGACGGGGACGTGAGGACGACGCCCGCGCTTGGAGCCCGGCGGACAGCACAGCCCGCGCTTGGAGCCCGGCATCAGTAAGGCGCCTTCTGGCACACACCGCAGAAGTAACTGCTGCGGTTCATGAACGAGATCCGCTGGATCTGCGTACCGCAGCGGTTGCAGGGCTCCCCGCCGCGGCCGTACGCGTCCAGCGAGCGGGAGAAGTAGCCGCTCTCACCGTTCACATTGACGTACAAACTGTCGAAGGACGTGCCGCCGACCGCCAGTGCGTCGGTCATGACCTGCCGGGCGTGCGCGACCACGCTTGCTGTCCGGGCCCTGGTCATCGTCGCGGTGGGCCGCGCCCCGTGCAGTTTGGCGCGCCACAGCGCCTCGTCTGCGTAGATGTTCCCGATGCCGCTGATCAACGACTGGTCGAGCAGCGCCCGCTTCAGTTCGGTCGTCCGCCGGCGCAGGGCACGGTGGAAGGCTTCCTCGTCGAACAGCGGGTCGAGGGGGTCGCGGGCGATGTGCGCGATCGACACCGGCAGGCCGTCCCCCGCTTCGGACACCACAGTGAGCGGCTCGACGGCCAGGCCCCCGAACGTGCGCTGGTCGACGAAGCGCAATTCCGTACGCAGATCGTCTTCGAAGGCGAAACGGACCCGCAGGTGCTTCTCGTCGACGGCTCCGGAAGGCTGGATCAGAAGCTGCCCGGACATGCCGAGATGCCCGACCACAGCGTGGTCGGGCAGCTCGTCGACTGCGGTACGGAACGGCAGCCAGAGGTATTTTCCGCGCCGGTGCGCGGCGGTGACCGTACGACCGTTCAGAACGGCCGCGAAGTCCGCCGCCCCGGCGGGGTGCCGACGGACCGCACGGGGATGTGCGACCTCGACGGCGTTGATGGTCCGGCCTACGACCCAGCGTTCCAGGCCGCGTCGGACCACCTCGACCTCAGGCAGTTCCGGCATCTATGCGTCCGACGACTCAAGAGACTGCGGGGAGCCGTCCTCAGCTTCGGGTGCTTCGTTGTACTTCGCCTGGATCCCGAGCCACGCGCTCTCGGCGGCCATCTGCTCCGCCTCCTTCTTCGAGCGCCCGGTGCCGGTGCCGTAGTCGACACCCGCGACACGGGCGAGCGCGGTGAAGGTCTTCTCGTGGTCCGGGCCGGTCTCGGAGATGACGTACTCCGGGACACCGATGCCGACCGTCGCGGTCAGCTCCTGGAGGCTGGTCTTCCAGTCCAGGCCGGCGCCCAGCGACGTGGATGCCTTGATCAGGGGGTCGAACAGGCGGTGGACGAGTTCCGTCGCAGCGCCCAACCCCTGGTCCAGGTACACCGCGCCGATGATCGCCTCAAGGGTGTCGGCGAGGATCGAGGACTTGTCCCGGCCGCCGGTGCCCAGTTCACCCCGGCCGAGCCGGATGGACCGGCCCAACTCCAGGGTCCTGGCCACGCCGGCGAGCGCCCGTGAATTGACCACGGCCGCGCGCAGCTTGGCCAGCTGGCCTTCCGGAAGCTCCGGGTGCAGTCGGTAGAGCGTGTCGGTGACGACCAGCCCGAGCACCGAGTCGCCCAGGAATTCCAGACGCTCGTTGGTCGGCAGGCCGCCGTGCTCGTACGCGTACGAGCGGTGGGTGAGCGAACGCTCCAGAAGGGCGGCGTCGACTGACCAGCCGAGCCGCCCTTCCAGGTCCGCGTTGCGGTTGCTTGAGTCCGTCACAGGGACGACCACCCGAGGATCAGACCTCGAGGACCTGACGGCGGTTGTACGTTCCGCACGTCGGGCAGGCAATGTGCGCCAGCTTGGGCTCACGGCAGCTGTCACAGCTCACCAGGTTCGGGACAACTGCTTTCCAGTTGGCCCGACGGTGACGGGTGTTGCTGCGCGACATCTTCCGCTTCGGAACAGCCACGTCTACTTCTCCTGGTTCTCATCGGCGCGCATCGCACCGCTGTCGTCGCCTTCGGCGGCGGCTCCGCCGAAGATTCCGGAAAGCGCAGACCAGCGAGGGTCTTCGCTCCCGTGTGTGTGCTCCGGGTCCTGCTTGAGGGGGACTCCGCAGTCCGAGCAGAGGCCCGGGCAGTCCTCTTCACAGAGCGGCTGCAGCGGCAGTGCGAGCACCACCGCGTCACGCAGCACCGGTTCAAAGTCGAACAGGTCGCCGTTCAGGCGCGGGTCGTCCTCCTCGGCTTCGCTGTCCGGGTAGAAGTACAGCTCCTGGAACACGACCTCGAGGACATCGTCATCGAGCGGTTCCAGGCAGCGGACGCACTCGCCGACCAGCGGCACCGTGGCGGTACCGGATACCAGCACCCCGTCCATCACGGACTCAAGCCTCATGTCGAGCTTGAGTTCGCGACCTTCGGGGACGCCGATCACTTCCACGCTCATGTCCGCCGGAGCGGGCACGGTGCGGTCCACCTTGCGCATGGATCCGGGCCGACGACCCAGCTCGCGTGTATCGAAGACGAGCGGGTTACGGGGATCCAAGCGTTCCAGGGTGTCCTACCTCGTGCTAGTGCTGCCGCCCCGGGATCGCCGGGGAGGCGCAGCGGTCATGATTGTCCGGTCCGCGGGCGGGCTGAAAAAAGCTGCTTTATGCGGACCGATCGTTAAGAATATCGCAAGCCCCGCGCTTCACCCCAACCGGGGACAGGAAGCGACAGGCCAGCGGCCATCCTAACCGCTCGTACGGGTACTCAACGCCGATCACGCTGCTGCTGCTCGATCTGCCGCAGGTCGATCAGGCTGGTGTCGAAGAAACTGGTCTCGTCCAGGGTGCTGCTGTCGTACGGGCCCTGGCCCTGCTGGCCGAGCTGGGCGTACGCGGACGGCTGGGCGCTGTAGTCCGGCACGGGGGTGGCACCGGTGTCGTAGCCCTGTTCGTAGCCGGACTGGTCGTAGCCGCCCGGGACGTACGCCTGCTGCTGGCCGCTGTAGTCCGGCATCGGTGTGGCACCGGTGTCGTAGCCCTGTTCGTAGCCGGGCTGGGCGTAGCCGGACTGGTCGTAACCGCCCTGCTGCGGGACCACAGCGGGGTAGCCGCCGGTGTCGTACACGGCAGCCGCGGGCTGCGACTGCGGCTGCGACGTCTGGGCGGGAACCGCGGCCAGCCCCGCGAAGCCTTCGTCCTCGTGCCGGTCGAGCTGCGCGGCAAGGCCCGGGGCCCCGCGCCGGGCGTCCGCGGTGTCCTGCTCTTCGAGGTACTCGGACAACTCGTCGACGGACCTGCGACCACGCATCTTGTCGCGGCCGCGGCCGACCGCGCCGAGCGTCTTGGTCAGGACGACCTCGAAGTTCGCCAGCTTCTGGTCGACGTAGTCGTCGGCCTCGCCACGCATCCGGGCGGCGTCGGCTCTGGCGTCGGCCAGGATGCGCTCGGCTTCGCCGTACGCCTCCCTGGCGACCTCCGTGTCCGCGACGAGCGCGCCGCGCTCCTGCCGGGCGTGCGCGAGGACACGCTCTGCCTCGCGCCGGCCCTCAGCCAGGACGGACTCCTTGTCGCCGAGGAGCCGGCTCGCCTGGTTCAGCTCCTCGGGGAGCAGGTTGCGCAGCTCTTCGAGGCGGGCCGTCAGCTCGGCCCGGTTCACCACGCAGGACGCCGACATCGGCATCGAGCGGGCGGTCTCGACGAGGTCGAGCAGTTCGTCGAGCTTCTTTGCCACGTCCACGTGCGTCAGCTTTCTGTTCCGGGGTGCCCGGGGAGGCCCCGGTCTGTCAGGCGACCTACCGGGCAGAGCATCTCATCATCGAGTCGCCGCGATGCGGTCCGTCAAACGGCGTAGAACCAGCTCAGGAACCAGTCCTGACACATCACCACCGTACGTCGCGACTTCCTTGATCAGCGAGGACGAGAGAAAGCTGTACAGCGGATTGGTGGCCATGAACAGCGTCTCGACCTCTGTCAGGCCGTGGTTCATCTGCGCCATCTGCAGCTCGTAGTCGAAGTCGGTGACCGCGCGCAGGCCCTTGACGATCACCGGGATCTCGCGTTCCCGGCAGAAGTCGACGAGCAGCCCCTCGAAGGCCTCGACCTTGACGTTGCCGTAGTGGGCGGTGGTCTCCTCAAGCATCTCAATGCGCTCTTCGACCATGAAGAGGCCGGTGCGCTTGGCTTTGTTGAAGCCGATCGCGATGTGGACCTCGTCGTAGAGCTTGGACGCTCGACCGATGATGTCCAGGTGACCGTTGGTAACCGGGTCGAACGAACCGGGACAGGCGACTCGACGCACGGACTCATCCCCTTGGATCTATGACTTAGGCACGCGCGGCGCGACCGTACCAGAGGGTGCCTTCTCCGTATTTGCGGGACCGTACCGCTTCGAAGCCCTCGGGCCACGCGAAGTCGCCGCCGCGTGTCTTGCGCTCGGCGGCCACCACGGCGTCCTCGGCGATCCAGCCGCCGTCGAGCAGGGCGGTCAGCAGGCCGGTGACCTCCTGGCCAGGCAGGGCGTACGGCGGGTCGAGGAAGACGATGTCGTACGGGCCGCCGGCCGGCGCGCGCAGCGGCACGGCCTCGGCCTGCCCGCAACGGACCTCCGCGCCGGGCATGCCGACCGTGGTCACGTTGTCCTGGATGATCTTCGCGGCCTTCGGGTCCAGTTCGTTGATGAAGACGTGCGCCGCCCCGCGGGACAGCGCCTCCAGGCCGATCGCCCCGGAGCCGCCGAACAGGTCGAGCACACGCGCGCCGAAGAGCGCTCCGTACAGCGACTCCAGGCTGGAGAAGAGTCCTTCCCGGGCCCGGCCGGAAGTCGGCCGGGTCCCGTCCGGCGGGACGGTCAGTCGACGGCCCCGGGCAGCTCCAGCGATCACACTTGTCATAGCGCTTATTGTCACGGATCGAAACGCGACTACGGGACGGCCGGGACCTCTGCGGCTCCGAGCAGGCCGGCGGTCGCGTAACGGGACCACGACAGGCAGCCGTCGGGCGGGCAGTACTCGGGGCGGCGGGGGTCGTGGCCGAGTTCGCGGATCTTGGTGCGGATCGAGTCGGGCGTACGGCCGAAGCGGGCCGCGATGCGGGCGATGGACTCGTTGTCGTGGAAGCGGCGCAGGAGGTCCTCCTCGTGCTGGGCGACCCAGGGGGCGCCGTGGCCGGGGAAGAGCTCGCGCAGCACGTCGCGGTCCGGGATGGGCTCGGCGACCTCGGCGACGATCGCCAGGGCGCGCAGAGCGCGGTTCATCGCCAGGCGCAGCGCGGCGACGTCCTCCATCGGGAGGGTGAGCTCGCCGGTGAGCAGACGGACGTCAGGCTCGGTGTCGCGCCAGCCGGACAGGGTGATGGTGACCTCGCGGTCGTCGTCGCTGGCGAGTTCGATGCGGAAGACCTTGTCGCCGAGCGGCAGTTCGTTCAGGTGGCGGAATGCCATGGTTGCTCCCCCTTCATCCTGCGTTAATTGTCTCTCCTCGCACTGACATCTGAGAGTTCGTCAGGATGCGGGAACGGTTCAGGAACCGACTCCGAAAGCGATTCCACAACCGGCTCCACAACCGGCTTCGGAACCGGCGCCGGAAAATTCTTTCGCCCGGGTGTCATACGAACCAGTGGGTTGCCGCGTACAGAGGGTGGAACGGCGGGGGCGCCACCGCCGGTCCAGTCCGAATCGACACCTCAGCACCCGCGTGCCGCAATCACGCGGGGGCTTCCGCACCTGGGAGACCAAGATGAAGATCCGTTCGATCGCCGCGACCACCCTGGCCGGTGCCGCACTTGTGCTCGGCACGTTCGCCCCCGCCGCCGTCGCGGTCACCCCGTCGGCCGCCGCCGCTGCCTGCTACGTGGACAGCAACGGCTCGCTGCACTGCGCCAACGGCACGAGCGACCTGCGTTCGGGGCCGCACTTCAACGCGCCGGTGGTCAGCAGGCTGACCAGCACGTACTCGTACTTCAACTGCTACACCGAAGGTGACCGGCACGGCGGCGGCAACAACATCTGGTACTACACCGACGGCGACGACGGCGGCCACGGCTTCCTGCCGGCGCAGCGGGTGTACACGCCGCAGGACCCGATGCCGGGCATGTATCACTGCTGACAAGCCGCACCCGACATACGCAGGGCGGGAGGAAAAACCTCCCGCCCTGTTGTCCTGCCGTCACACCATCATGGCGTCACATCTTTGTGGCGGCATGGCGTCCGGCCCGCATGCCGTCACCCCGTGCAGCCGGGGACCTCCAGTGTGTTGCGCACCCGCACACCGGGCAGCCAGCCACTGGCGCCGGTGGCTTCGTCGGTGATGCGGTACCACCGGGTGGAGGACACCCCCGTCTCGTCCCTGACCAGCGGGCCGTCGGCGCGTACGCAGTCCAGCCTGACCCGGTCGCCGTGCCACACCCGGTCCACCAGGTCGGCCTGGCTCTTGGAGAGTTTCGGCGTACGGAACACTCCGAACGAACACTCGATGATGCGCTGGGTCCGGCAGGGTCCCTCGACGTTGACGACCTGGGTGACGACCGCTTTCGCGTGTGCGGACGGCGGGCTGTGCTGACGACCCCGCTGTTCACCGAACAGATAGGAACCCCCCGTGAGTGCCACAACGGCGACTGCGGCGGCCAGGGCCCGCAACGGCTGCCGGGACCAGGGACTCCACGTCCGTACGGACCGCTCCCGGGGTCGGATCACAAGCGCGGCCAGATTCGCCGGCACATCCACGGCCGCGTCGGCACGGCGCAGTCCGGCCCGCAGTTCGCGGACGGCGGGGTCGTCGGTCCCGTCGATGGGGCTCTGCTTCGGGATCATGCCGCTCCTCCGCCGGTACCGATCGCGCCGACCAGGGCGCGCAGCCGGGACAGCGCCCGGCCCCGGGAGCGCGAGACTGTGCCCCGGTGCACACCCAGGATCTGCGCGGCCTGGTCGATGGTGTAGCCGTCGAGGTCGACGAGCATGACCGCGGCGGCCTGTCCCGCCGACAGTCCACGGAGTAGCCGTACAGTCTCCCACTCGGCTTCCCGGCAGCCCAGCGTGTCGTCACCGAGGGTCTCCCCGGGTTCGGGCGGCTGGGCGAGCAGCACCTGACGGCTGTGCCTTCGCCAGGTGTCGCGGGTGACGTTCACGAGCGTGCGGAAGGCGTAGGCGTACGGCTCGGGGTGGTCGAGTAGCCGGTGTGGCTTGCCGACGAGTTTGAGGTACACCTCGTGGACTGCGTCCTGGGCACCGCACTCGCCGGTGAGCATGACGGCCCGCCGGTACAGGCGGGGCAGCAGGTGGCAGAACAGGTCGTCGAAGTCCTGTCGGGGGTCTGCCGGTCTGCCCCGCGGCCCGCCCCCGTGATGTTCGTACATGCGCCAATTGCTATCGGCGGCGCAGGTTTGCTGTCAGTCCCCCGTACGGGTGTCACCGGCGCGCGGAGGCGGTCAGCCCTTGTCGAGGTACTCCGCGCGCTCCTCAGTGAGGATGGTCTCCAACGCGCTGCGCAGTTCCTGGTGTTCGGCAAGCTCCGGGTCAGCCGCGACCACGGCGACGGCCTCCTCGCGGGCGGCGATGATGACGTCCTCGTCGCGGACGACTTCCAGCATGCGCAGCGAGGAGCGACTGCCGGACTGCGCCTGGCCCAACACGTCGCCCTCGCGTCGCTGTTCGAGGTCGATGCGGGACAGCTCGAAGCCGTCGAGGGTCGCCGCGACCGCGTCGAGGCGCTCGCGGGCCTTGGTGCCGCCGGGCATCTCGGAGACGAGCAGGCACAGGCCCGCCGCGCTGCCACGGCCCACGCGTCCACGCAGTTGGTGGAGCTGGGAGACGCCGAAGCGGTCGGCGTCCATGATGACCATCGCGGTGGCGTTGGGCACGTTGACGCCGACTTCGATGACGGTGGTGGCCACGAGCACGTCGACTTCACCGGCGCCGTAGCGGCGCATCACCTCGTCCTTGGCGTCCGGAGCCATGCGGCCGTGCAGGACGGCGATGCGCAGGCCGTTCAGCGGCCCCTTGTCGAGCATGTCGGCGATGTCCAGGACGGCGAGCGGGGCCCGGCGCTCCTGGTCATCCGTACCAGCGCCCTGGTCTTCGGGGTCGTCGTCGTAAGCCTCGTCGGGGAGGTCACGCTTCTTCGCCGGTTTTTTCTTCTTCGGCTCGTCCTCGTCGTCGCCGATGCGCGGGCAGACCACGTACGCCTGATGTCCCTTGCCGACTTCTTCGCGGACTCGTTCCCACGCGCGTTCGAGGAAATGCGGTTTCTCCTGCGCGGGGACGACGTGGGTCGTGATCGGCAGGCGTCCGGCCGGGAGTTGGTCGAGTACGGACGTCTCAAGGTCGCCGAAGACTGTCATGGCGACCGTACGCGGAATGGGGGTCGCGGTCATGACCAGCACGTGCGGCGGGTTCGCCGACTTGCCACGCAGGGCGTCCCGCTGTTCGACGCCGAACCGGTGCTGCTCGTCGACGACGACCAGGCCGAGGTCGTGGAACAGGACCTTGTCCTCGATGAGGGCGTGGGTGCCGATGACGATCCCGGCCTCCCCGGTGACCAGGTCGAGCAGCGCCTGGCGGCGGGCCGGCACACCCATGGAGCCGGTGAGCAGGGTGACCTTCGTGCCGGACTCGTGGCCGCCGAGCTGCGTCGGCGGTTCGGCGAGCGGTCCGAGCATCTCGGTGATCGAACGGTGGTGCTGCTGGGCGAGCACTTCGGTGGGCGCGAGCATGGCCGCCTGGCCGCCCGAATCGACCACGGCGAGCATCGCGCGCAGGCTCACGACCGTCTTGCCCGAGCCGACCTCACCCTGGAGGAGACGGTGCATGGGGTGGTCGGTGGCCAGGTCGGTGAAGATCTCCGCGGTGACCCGCTCCTGCCCGTCGGTGAGGGTGAACGGGAGGGTCGCGTCGAAGGCCGTCAGCAGGCCATCCGCCTTCGGTTTACGGGGCACGGCGGTCTGCTTGGAATGCGCGAGCCGCCGTTGTGCCAGCGCGATCTGCAGGACGAACGCCTCGTCCCACTTGAGCCTGTCCTTGGCGGCGGTGACCTCGGCCCACGTGGTGGGGCGGTGCACCCACTCCAGGGCCTGGCGCAGCGCGGGCATGTCACGCCGGGTCAGCAGCTCGGCGGGCAGCGGGTCGCCGACCTCCCCGAGGGTGTCCAGGGCGACGGTGACGCACTGCGCGACCTTCCAGGACGGCATGCTCCCCGAGGCCGGGTAGACCGGGATCAGCGCGCCCGCGAAAGCCGCCGCGTTCTCGTCCTCGTCCTCGCCGACCAGCAGGTATTCGGGCTGGTTGAGCTGCAGGGTGTCGCGGAACCGGCCGATCTTCCCGGCGAACATGCCGCGTCGCCCGGGGCGCAGTTCGGTCTCCCGCCAGCCCTGGTTGAAGAACGTCAGGGTGAGGCTGCCGCGGCCGTCGGTGACGACGACTTCGAGGAGGTTGCCGCGCCCGTTGCGGAACTGCCGCTTGGTCGACTTCGCGATCTCCGCCATGACGGTGACGTGCTCGTCGATCTCCAGGCCGGTGAGCGCGGTCAGCTTGCCGCGCTCGGCGTAGCGCCGGGGGTAGTGGCGCAGCAGGTCGCCGAGCGTCCGCAGGTCGAGCGACTTCTCCAGCACCTTGGCGGTGCGGTCGCCGACCAGCTTTTTGAGCGGTTCATCCGTACGTGACACTGTTTTCTCCTGCCGGGCTCCCAGCGCAGGCGTCATCCTCCCGCCGCCTTCGCTTCGCTCAGTCGTCGGTCGGCGCCCGCGCGTCGCCCGGAAAGACCGCGTCCTCCGGACGCGCTCCTTCGCTTCGCTCAGTCGCCTCGCGGGGCCCCGCTGGTTTGGCCTCCGGACGCGCGCGCAGGGGCCCGCTGGTTTGCTCTCCTCGCTGACGCTCGTCGATCAGACGCTACCCGCAAGGTCCGTCATCCGGCTGCCGAACCGGTTGGGACCGTTCGTACGGGGATGTTCCTGGCGTTACTCCACGCCGATGAGGAGCGGGTAGAGCTCCTGGCCGCCGTCGTAGACCATCACGTCGACTTCGGGGCGCAGGACACGGGCACGGGCCTCGATCCCGGCGGCCAGGGCCGGTGTGCTGTCGACGCCGCCGATCAGCGTGATCAGCTCGCCGCCGCCGGCCAGCATCCGTTCGACCACCGTGACGGCGGTCTGGACGAGGTCGCTGCCGATCACCGCGATGTCGCCGTCGATGATGCCGAGGTAGTCCCCCGCCTGGCAGACCCCGGCCATCGTCCAGGACTCCCGGGCGGCCCGGGTGAGCGCGCCGTAGCGGGTCGCGCCGGCGGCCGAGCTCATCCCGATGACGTCCTGTTCGAAGCGCCGGTGCGGGTCGTGGACGGCGAGTGCGGCCAGTCCCTGGACCGCCGCCTTGGTGGGGATGACCTGGACGCGGAAGCCGAGTTCGGCGGCCTGTTCGGCGGCGACGTCGGCGACCGCGTGGCCGTCGTTCTCATTGGGCAGCAGCACGATCTCGCGGGCCCCCGCCTGCCGGATGGCGTCCAGAAGCGCGCTGGTGGAGGGCGCGCGCCCAGGCCCCGCCTCGACGACGTGCGCGCCGGCTTCGCCGAACAGGGCTGCCATGCCGTCGCCGTAGGCCACCGCGACCACCGCGCGCCCCGCTGTGCTGGGCTGCTGCTGGTGGGCGAGGGTGCGTTCCAGGTGGGTGATCCGGACCCGGTGCGGCCTGCCCGCCTCGATACCGGCCTCGACGGCCGCGCCCGCGTCGTCGACGTGGACGTGGATGCTCCACAGCCCTTCGCCGCCGACGATCACCAGGGAGTCACCGAGCGCGGACAGCCGCGCCTTCAGTGTCGGGATCGTCTGGTCGGTCGTGTCGAGGAGGTAGATCACCTCGAAGGAGGGGCCGACGTCTTCGTTGTCATCGATGACAGCGGTCGGCACGGGCACGTGGTGGGTGCGGTCGTGGGGTTCGGCGTGCTCCCCCGTGACAACGGTGACGAGGGCGTCCAGGAGCACACACAGACCGCGCCCGCCGGCGTCCACGACGCCGGCCCTGCGCAGGGCCTCCAGTTGGTCGGGGGTGCGCGCCAGCGCGGCGCGCGCCCCACGGGCCGCGGCGCGGACCACCGCGGGCAGGTCGTCGGGGGCCTGTTCGGCCGCCGCGGCGGCGGCCCGGGCCACCGTGAGCATGGTCCCCTCAACCGGTTCGGCGACCGCGATGTAGCCCGCCTCGGCGGCCCGGCGCAGCGCCTGCCGCAGGACCGGGCCTGCGACCTGCGGGTCAGTGGTGTTCTGCGCGACGTCGAACTGCTCGGCGATACCGCGGAACAACTGGCTCAGGATGACTCCGGAGTTGCCGCGCGCACCCATCAGGGCACCGTGTGCCAGAGCCCGTACGGCCTGCCCGGCCTCGGGGGCGCGCCCCTCGTAGAAGGCCTGGTCGTACAGGGACTCGATTTCGGCGGCGCCCGACTCCATGGTCAGGAACATGTTGGTGCCGGTGTCACCGTCGGGCACCGGGTACACGTTGAGGGCGTCGATCTCCTCCCGGGCCCGGCCCAGCCGGGCCAGGGCCGCATGGCTCCAGCGCCGGACCGCCTCGGCGTTGAGCCCGCTCGGCACACCCACCTGACTGCCCCCATCATCCTGTGTCCGCCACTGGCCTGATCTTTTCCGGCTGTGTCCCCCACGGGCACCGCCGGGACGGTCTGCACAGCGCTCGCAGCGTATCCGCACCTGGGAGCGGCACTGGTGGGACCGGAGCCCCAGGCGATGGGTTAGTCTGTTCGGGAAGCGTCGACGGAAACCCATGTCTGCATACGACGGCTGCATACAACCCGGATAGCGGGTTTGGCAGCGTTTCCGTTCTTCGGTTAGTCTTCTGCGGTTGCCTGGCATCAGCCGGTACCTAACGTACGTGCATCTCATCGTCTTTGGAGTGTCTCCCGTGGCTGCTAACTGCGACGTCTGCGGCAAGGGGCCGGGTTTCGGCAACAGCATTTCGCACTCGCACCGCCGTACCCCCCGCCGTTGGAACCCGAACATCCAGACGGTGCGCACGGCAGTCGGCGGAACGCCGAAGAAGGTCAACGCCTGCACGTCTTGCATCAAGGCTGGCAAGATCACGCGTTGATCAGCATCTGAAACTCGGCTCAGGGGCCGGTTCACCTTCGGGTGTTCCGGTCCTTTTGCTTGTCCGGACCGCTTGTCTGGAATTCCGCAAAAGCGCGGTGCTGCCGATTCACCGGCAGCACCGCGCTTTTATGTCAGCGGGTCCGCCACGCGTGGTCCACCGGGCCGATGCCGGCGCCGAGGGGGAAACCGGCTCTGATCGCTCCGGCCGTGTACTCCTGCGCATCGCCGACGGCGCGGACGACATCGCGTCCGGCGGCCATCCGGGCGGCGATCGCCGCAGCCAGCGTGCAGCCGGTGCCGTGGGTGTGCCGGACCGGCAGCCGCGGGCGCCGGAACCAGTGCTCGGTACGGCCGTCGGTCAGCAGGTCGGCGACGGTTTCGCTGGCCGCGTCCCGGCCGCGGGCGTCGGGCAGGTGACCGCCCTTGACGAGCACCCACAGCGGCCCGAAGGCGAGCAGCGCTCCGGCCGCCTTCGCCATGTCGGCCTCGCCGAGGACTTCGATGCCGGTGAGCTGGCGGACCTCGTGCAGGTTCGGGGTGGCCACGGTCGCCCGCGGCAGCAGCAGCCGGCGGACGCTGTCCAGGAACTCTGAGGCCGGAGCGTCGTGTGCGAGCAGCGGATCACCGTGCTTGGACACCCCGACCGGGTCTACGACGATGGGTGCGCGGACCTTGCGCAGCAACTCGGCGACAGTCGCCACGGTTTCGGCGGAGCCGAGCATGCCGGTCTTGACCGCCTGGACACCGATGTCGTCCACGACACTGCGGAACTGCGCTCGTACGGCGTCGTCCGGCACCGGCCACACACCCTGGACGCCCAGGGAGTTCTGGGCGGTGACGGCGGTGAGCACGGTCATGCCGTGCACGCCGAGGGCGGACATCGTCTTGAGATCCGCCTGGATTCCGGCCCCACCGCCGGAGTCGGAGCCGGCGATGGTCAATACGCGTGGAGGAATGCGACCCATGCAGGTCAGCGTACCGACGGGTAGTCAGACTGTCCGGCTGACCCACCAATTCAGACGACAGGCGCGCAGCGCCCCCAGCCGCACCACCACGGAGCGAGGACGCGCAGCGCCCCCAGCCGCACCACCACGGAGCGAGGACGCGCAGCGTCCCGAGCGCGCCCGGAGGGCGCGGTTTGACCGGGCGACGCGCGGGCGCCGAACAGCCCCGGAGCGAAGCGACGGGGATGTGAGGATGACGCCCGCGCTTGGAGCCCGGCAAAAGAACAGCCCGCGCTTGGAGCCCGGCCTAAGAAAAGTGATCCCAGCCACCGGAACTGAGGTACGGCGCTCCGTCGACGGTGACCTCCTTGCCCTCGTGCACGTGTCCGATGACCCGCCAGCGGGCCGACAGCGCCGTGCCGGGCGGGAAGGTGGCCACCAGCGCGTGGTCCTCGCCGCCCGCGAGGATCCAGTCGAGCGGGCGGGCCCCTATGGCGCGCGCCACATCGCGCATCTGCTGTGGGACGTCCAACTCGGCGGTGAGCACGTCGATCCGCACCCCCGACGCGGCGCAGATGTGGCCCAGGTCCGCGATCAGGCCGTCGCTGACGTCGATCATCGAGGTGGCGCCGAGGTCGGCGGCCGCGGGGCCCGCGTCGTAAGGGGGTTCAGGCCGGCGGTGTGCCTCGACCAGGGCGCGCGGAGCGCGGTGCCCGTGCCGCAGGATCTCCAGGCCCGCCGCCGACCAGCCCAGCCAGCCGGCCACCGCGAGCACGTCGCCGGGCTGCGCGCCCGAACGCACCACCGGGTCCCGGCCGCGCAGGTCGCCCAGGGCGGTGACCGCGATGGTGACGGTGTCGCCCCGTACGACGTCTCCCCCGGCGATGCCCGCGCCGACGACTGCGCACTCGTCGGTCAGCCCGTCGTACAGTTCCAGGACCCACGCCGCCGGAAGGTCGGCCGGGACAACCAGCCCCACCAGGAGGGCTGTCGGCACCGCACCCATCGCGGCGATGTCCGCGAGGTTCTGCGCGGCGGCCTTGCGGCCGACGTCGTACGCGGTGGACCAGTCACGCCGGAAGTGCCGCCCGTCGATCAGCAGATCGGTGCCCGCCACCACCCGGCCGTCCGGGGTTTCGACCACCGCGGCGTCGTCGCCGATGCCCAGGGGGATCCGGGCACCGCCGCCGGCACGCTCGGTGAGAGCCCGGATCAGGCCGAATTCGCCGAGTTCGCCCACACTGTGTGCGCTGCCGGTCATCTGCGCGTACCCGCCTTTTGTTTCGTATGCCCGTACGTCCACCGAACCTGGTGGCTGTCCACCGGGTCCGGACCGACAATGGTTGCAGGCCATCCCAATCCGGGCCTACCCGCGTTAGTGTGCTGTGCCCTGCTCAAGTGGGAGGCCATGGTGATACAGGCGTACATCCTGATCCAGACCGAAGTGGGCCGCGCCTCCGCCGTGGCCGAGGCGATCGCACGGGTTCCCGGAGTCACCCGGGCGGAGGATGTGACCGGCCCGTACGACGTCATAGTCCGTGTCGAAGCCTCCAGCGTGGACGAGTTGGGCCGGATGGTCATGTCCCAGATCCAACAGGTCGACGGGATCACCCGTACGCTCACCTGCCCGGTGGTCCGATTGGGCTGATCCTTACAGTGGGACTGTGCCCCACCGACTTTTCCGCGTCCTCGCCGCCGCCGTCGTCACGGTGACCGCGCTCAGCGGCTGCTCCGGCTCGTCCGGTTCCGCGGGCGACGTGAAGGTGTCCGTGCCGTCCCCGCCCGGCGGACCCGTCACGGCCGCCTGTGCGGCGCTGCGTCCGCTGCTGCCCGGGACTGTGATGGACGAGAAGCCCCGGGCGACCTCGCCGGAGTCCGGCCTCACCGCTGCCTGGGGCGGCAGTCCCGCGACGGTGCTGCGCTGCGGTGTGCCCAAGCCCGTCTCCCTGCGCCCCGGAAACCCCGCCTACGAACCGGACCAGAACGCGGCGGGCGTCAACGGCGTGAACTGGACCTTCCGCAAAACGAAGGACGGGGTTGTGTTCACCACACTCAACCGGGCGGCGAACGTCGAGGTCTTCGTACCCAGGCGGTTCGGCGAGCCGACCGCGCCGCTGGTGGACCTGGCGGACGCGGTCAGCAGAGCCGTGCCGTCGCTGATGGGCCCCGAGTAGTCGCCGAGAACCGCACCACTGCGAAGCGACGGGCGCGCAGCGTCCCAGAGCCCGGCGGACAGCACAGCGAGGGCGCGCAGCGTCCCGAGCGCGACCGGAGGCCGCGGCCCGACCGGGCGACGCGCGGGCGCCGAACAGCCCCGGAGCGCAGCGACGGGGATGTGAGGACGACACCCGCGCTTGGAGCCCGGCATATGTTCAGCGCAGCAAGGTGTTCGGGCGGCGCAGCGCAGCCTTGATCAGCCGGTCGACCAGCTCCGGGTACTCCACTCCGGAGGCCTTCCACATCTGCGGGTACATCGACACCGGGGTGAACCCGGGCATCGTGTTGACCTCGTTGATGATGAACGAGCCGTCCTCCAGCAGGAAGAAGTCCACCCGGGCCAGGCCCTCGCAGCCCAGGGCCTCGAAGGCCTCGACGGCGGTCCGCCGGACGTCGGCGAGTTGCTCCGCCGTCAGGTCGGCGGGGACGTCGACCTCGGTGGCGTCGTCGAGGTACTTGGCGTTGAAGTCGTAGAACTCGTGGTCGCCGCGGACCTTGATCTCGGCGGGCAGGCTCGCGCGCGGGCCGTCCTCGAAGTCGAGCACGCCGCATTCGATCTCACGGCCGGTCAGCATCGCCTCGACGACGAGCTTCGGGTCGTGCGTACGGGCTTCCTCGATCGCCGCGTCCAGGTCCTCGACGCGGTGGACCTTGCTGATGCCCATGCTGGAACCGGCGCGGGCGGGTTTCACGAACACCGGGAAGCCTAGAGCCGCGATCTTGTCCCGTACGGCCTGCTTGTCCGTCTCCCACTCCCGCGGGCGGACCGTCGCGTACGGGCCGACGGGGAGACCGAAACCGGCGAAGACCCGCTTCATGAACTCCTTGTCCATGCTGACCGCGCTGGCCAGGACGCCGGAGCCGACGTA
Organism: Kitasatospora sp. UYEF31; assembly: GCF_057291755.1. Taxonomy (NCBI): domain Bacteria; kingdom Bacillati; phylum Actinomycetota; class Actinomycetes; order Kitasatosporales; family Streptomycetaceae; genus Kitasatospora; species Kitasatospora sp. UYEF31. The sequence goes on along the minus strand of NZ_JBXAWK010000043.1, from coordinate 40,110 downwards.
CGGGATGCGGGCCATCTCCAGGAGGCCCTGCAGGGTGCCGTCCTCGCCGTACGGGCCGTGCAGCAGCGGGAAGACGACGTCGACCTCGCCGAGGAGTTTGACCGTCTCGCCGGTTTCGATGACGGTCAGTTCGCGGTTGGTCGGGTCGGCCGCGAGCACCACGGCGGCCTGCGACTCGGCGACGTCGGAGACGCTCGGCAGCCGGCCGTCGTTGATGGCCATCCGCGCCGGTTCGTCCACGGCGAGCACCCAGCGCCCCGTGGTGTCGATGCCGATGGGCACGACGTCGTACGCGGTGCGGTCGATCGCGGACAGCACGCTGCCGGCGGTGACGCAGGAGATGGCGTGCTCGCTGCTGGTGCCGCCGAACAGGAGGGCTACGCGCGGGCGGGGTGTGGGGGTCTGGTCGTCCATGATGCGAAAACCCTATACGTCGGTGCGTTCGAACGTTACGGAACCGCCGCCGGGCGGGAGGGCCCGGCGGCGTGGCGAGGGCGCGCAGCGACCCAACGGCCCCAACCACCGCGTGGCGAGGACGCGCAGCGTCCCGAGCGCGGCGAAGGTGCCGGCGAAACTCGGCGGGTGCCGCGGCCCGACCGGGCGACGCTCAGGCGCCGAGCGACGCCTGAGCGAAGCGAAGGCGGCGGGAGGACGACGCCTGAGTTTGGAGCCCGGCATAAGTTCAGCGTTCAGCTTTAGTGGAGCGGGACATCAGTTCCTTCAACGCCACCAGCGGCGACTTGCCGTCGTGGACGATCGACACCACCGTGTCGGTGATGGGCATCTCCACGCCGTACCGCCGGGCGAGCAACTGCACGGACTCGCAGGACTTCACGCCCTCGGCGACCTGTTTGGTGATCTTCACAACCTCCTCAAGGCTCAGGCCGCGGCCCAGGTTCTCGCCGAAGGTGCGGTTGCGGGACAGCGGCGACGTGCACGTGGCGACCAGGTCGCCCATGCCCGCCAGACCCGCGAAGGTGTGCGCGTCCGCGCCCATCGCCGCGCCGAGCCGGGAGGTCTCCGCCAGACCGCGCGTCATCAGCGACGCCTTGGCGTTGTCGCCGAGCCCGATCCCCTCGGCCACGCCGACCGCGAGCCCGATGACGTTCTTGACGGTGCCGCCCAGTTCGCAGCCGACGACGTCGATGTTCGTGTACGGGCGGAAGTACGGCGTCTGACAGGCGTCCTGGAGCCGCTTGGCGACGTCCACGTCAGCGCACGCGACGACACTCGCGGCGGGCTGCCGCAGGGCGATCTCCTTGGCCAGGTTGGGCCCGGACACGACGGCGATGCGCTCGGGGCCGGCTCCGGTGACCTCCGCGATGACCTCGCTCATCCGCAGCCCGGTGCCGAGTTCGGCCCCCTTCATGAGGCTGACTAGGACCGCGTCCGCGGGCAGCAGCGGCGCCCACACGGTGAGGTTGGCCCGCAGCGACTGCGACGGCACGGCCAGGACCACGAACTCCGCGCCCGCCGCGGCCTTCGCCGCGTCGGTGGTCGCGGTGATGCCGTCCGGCAGGGTGATGCCCGGCAGGTAGTCCGGGTTCTCGTGCCGCTCGTTGACCGCGGCCGCCAGTTCCTCCCGGCGCCCCCACAGGGTCACCTCGCAGCCCGCGTCGGCCAGGATCATCGCGAACGCGGTGCCCCACGAGCCGGTGCCGAACACCGCGCAGCGCGTCATGCGGCGTCCTTCTTGCCCTGGGACTTGCCCTGGGACTTGCCCTGGGACTTGTCGCGCACCGGCGCCTTCTCGCCGCGCAACTCCTCCAGCAGGCCGGTGATGTCGGCCATGATGCGGTTGGTGGCCTCCCGCAGGACCTCTGCGGTCAGGTCCTTGCCCCGCAGGTCGTCCAGGTCGACGGGCGGCCCGGCGAGCACGCGCATCGTCTTGCGCGGGAAGAGCTTCAGCCTCTTGGAGTACGGCGCGAGGACCTCCTGCGGGCCCCACTGCGCGATCGGCACCACCGGGGCACCGGTGGTCAGCGCGATGCGCGCGGCCCCGGTCTTGCCGGCCATCGGCCACAGATCCTTGTCGCGGGTGATCGTGCCTTCCGCGTACACGACGACGCACTCGCCCTTGTTGACCGCGTCCACCGCCGCCCGGAAGGCCAGCGTGGCGTCGGCCGAGTCGCGGTACACGGGGATCTGCCCGGCGCCGCTGATGATGCGGCCGATCACCGGGATCTTGAACAAGCTCGCCTTCGCGAGGAACCGCGGCACCCGGTGGGTTTCGTACTGGTAGTGCCCGTAGGTGAGCGGGTCCAGGTGGGAAACGTGGTTCGCCGCCGTCACGAACCCGCCGGTGGACGGGATGTTCTCCACACCACGCCAGTCGCGCTTGGTGAACATCAGCAGCAGCGGTTTCACCACCGCCACCACCAGGCCGTACCAGAAGCCGATCCTTGGGCGGGACACCGGCATTCCTCTCTGTCGTTGTGCGGAAGGGCGAATCCTGCCACGGGTTTGTTTCATTACACCGGACGGAGTCCGGTACGGCTCCAAGGCGGTGTCCGGAGCGGATCGTGAGGTACGGACGAACTGCTCAGAGCACGGTCCTGGCGGTCATAAAAACAGTGTCGCTGCTCACATCGCCGTTGTACGCCCTGTTCGGACGGCCTTCGATTCTTGTACAAGGAGACCCCATACTTTCCCGTGCGGCATGGGGCCTTGTCGACAAAGGGTGGTGATGTGTGTCCGGCCCGATTATGGACAAGTCGATGCGTAACGGGAACAGGGAGAGCCACCAAATCTCGTTCCGCGGCGGATGCGAGGATCTTCCGGTGATGTCCGTGACGCATTCCACAGGTTCCACGGGCCCCGTACGGCCGTGGATCCTGGTGGTCCCGGTCAAGCCCCCGGCCGTCGGCAAGAGCCGCCTCGCCCCCTACAGCGGGCCGCTGCGCCCCGGCCTGGCCCTGGCCTTCGCCGTGGACACCGTCGCCGCCGCACTGGCCTGCGACCGGGTCCAGGGCATCCTGGTGGTCACCGACGACCTCGAAGTCTCCGACCGGGTACGCGAAGTCGGCGCACTCACCGTGCCCGACGTAGGCACCGGCCTGAACGGCGCACTGGCACACGGGGCCCGGACGGCCGCCGCCCGCTTCCCCGGGGCGTGGCTCGCCGCGATGTCCGCCGACCTCCCCGCGCTGCGTCCGGCGGAACTGGACGCCGTACTGGCCGACGCGGAACGCGCCCCGAGGTCCTTCCTCGCCGACGCGGCCAGGATCGGCACGACCATGCTGACCGCCGCGCCGGGGGTGCCCCTGACGCCGCGCTTCGGCGGCCCGTCACGCCGGGCCCATCTGCTGTCCGGGGCGCGGGAGATCACCCTGTACGGGGTGGAAACGGCCCGTCGTGACGTGGACACGGCCGACGACCTGCGGGAGGCCGTACGCCTGGGTGTAGGGCCGCGTACGGCCACCCTGGTGCCGCTGTTGCCCGCCTTTTGTTGAGTACGCTGCCGTCCATGCAGGCCACAGTGCGATCCTTCGACGCTTCCACCACCACCGGATCGGTGCTGCTCGACGACGGCACCCCGGTCGATTTCGGGCAGTCGGCGTTCGCCGCCTCGGGGTTGCGGCTGCTGCGCCCGGGGCAGCGCGTCCGGCTGCGACTCGACGCGACGGGCGGCATCGGCTTCCTGACGATCGCAACCCTGAGTGACCCGTAGGAACCACCAGGCGATGGGCGCGTAGCGTCCCGAGCGCGTCGGAGGAGTCGGCGAAGCCCGGCGGCGGACGCGGCACCGGGCGACGCGCTGGGGTAGGTCCGGATTCCTGAGCGAAGCGAACGAAGCGGCCCCGAGTGTTTGGAGCCCGGCAGAAAAACAGCCGGGGCCGGAAATCCGTACAAGGATTTCCGGCCCCGGCTGATGTGCGTACTGATGTGCGTACTGATGTGCCTACTGCTGGGTGTTACTTCTTCGCGGGGGCCTTCTTCGCCGCCGGCTTCTTGGCCGCGGGCTTCTTCGCGGCCTTGACCACGGTCTTCTTCACCGTGGCGGTGGCCGCGGCGGCGACGGGGGCCGCAGCCTTGGCCGTGGTCTTCTTCGCTGCCGCGGGCTTGGCGGCCGTCTTGGTCGCGGCCTTGGCCGGAGCCTTCTTCGCAGCGGCCTTCGCGGGGGCGGCCTTGACGACAGCGGCCTTCGCGGTGGTCTTCTTCGCCGCCGCGGGCTTGGCGGCCGTCTTGGTCGCGGCCTTGGCCGGAGCCTTCTTCGCAGCGGCCTTCGCGGGGGCGGCCTTGACGACAGCGGCCTTCGCGGTGGTCTTCTTCGCCGCCGCGGGCTTGACAGCCGTCACCTTGGGCGTGGTCGCCTTGGCTGCGGCGGCCTTGCCCGGGGCCGGGGTCGGGCTGCTCTTGGCAGCCGCGCTTCCGGTCTTCGGGAGCTTCTTGGTGCCACCGGTCAGGTCCTTGAAGCCCTGGCCCGCGCGGAAACGCGGAACTGCGGTCTTCTTGACGCGCACCCGCTCACCCGTCTGCGGGTTGCGGGCGTAGCGCGCGGGGCGCTCGACCTTCTCGAAGGAGCCGAAGCCCGTGATGGAAACCCGGTCGCCGCCGGTGACCGCGCGGACGATGGTGTCGAGAACCGCGTCTACCGCCTCCGCAGCCTGACGACGTCCACCGAGTCGATCCGCGACAGCTTCGACGAGCTGAGCCTTGTTCACGTCTACCCCTTCAGAAAAGTTAACCGGATCAGGACAACCGGCTATCGGCACGTTATGCGCCTAAATATGTCAAAGCAATTGCTGGAAGCGCGAATCACCCTTGTGCCGCAGTGGATTCAGGACTGCGGGGGTGTCTGCGGCACTTCGGGCTCGTTGTCCAGGTCATCCAGAAACTTGGCCAACCGCCGTGCGGCATCGCCCAGATCATGCTTCGCGGTATCAGTGATGATGAGAAGTCTGCGTACGAGAACGACTTTCCGTTCTTCGTCGACCTCACGTCGGGCCACGGATGCGTGGGCGAGTTTGAGATCCGCTGCGAGTTCGGCGTACAGCCCTGGTGGTTGTGAGGCGTCAGCGTCCGGTCCGCACCCGGACAGGTCGCGCTCAACAGGGACTGGGTCGTTCACCCACTGATTGTCGCAGCTTGTCCCGGGATGCCCCACCGGGGGTGAAGTCGGGGCGAAAATGCCGAGGCGGCAGGACGCTTGGAGCGTCCTGCCGCCTCGGGAAATCCGGGATATAGGGCCGTTCAGACGACCGGTACCGGCTGTGTCAGAGGCAGCCATCCGGGTCGATTCGCTTCGAACGCGGTGACGTCTTCTTCATGACGCAACGTCAAACCGATATCGTCCAAACCCTCCAGCAAACGCCAGCGGGTGTACTCGTCCAACTCGAAGTCCGCAACGAGTTCACCGGCTCTGACCTGGCGGTCTACCAGATCGACGGTGATCTGCAGGGTCGGGTCCGACTCGATCAGCGCCCACAGTCTTTCGATGGTCTCTTGCGGCAGGATCACCGTCAGCAGTCCCTGCTTGAGCGAGTTGCCGCGGAAGATATCGGCGAAGCGCGACGAGACGACGGCCTTGAATCCGTAGTTCTGCAGCGCCCATACGGCGTGTTCACGGGAGGAACCGGTACCGAAGTCGGGACCGGCGACCAGGACCGTGCCGCCGACGAACTCCGGTTTGTTGAACACGAACTCCGGATCCTTGCGCCAGGCCTCGAACAGACCGTCTTCAAATCCAGTCTTGGTGACCTTCTTGAGCCAGTGCGCGGGGATGATCTGGTCGGTGTCCACATTGCTGGCGCGCAGCGGAACGGCCGTACCGGTGTGGGTGGTGAAGGCTTGCATAGTGATCAGACTCCAGCGTGACGGGAAAGAGGCGACTGAGCGCAGCGAAGGAGCGCGTCCGGAGGACGCGGCTTGACCGGGCGACGCGCTGAAGCAGCGACGACGCGTGAGCGAAGCGAAGGCGACGACGCCCTCAGCGCTTGGAGCCCGGCTCCAAATCAGCTTGACCGGGCGACGCGCTGAAGCAGCGACGACGCGTGAGCGAAGCGAAGGCGACGACGCCCTCAGCGCTTGGAGCCCGGCTCCAAACCAGCTTGACCGGGCGACGCGCTGAAGCAGCGACGACGCGTGAGCGAAGCGAAGGCGACGACGCCCTCAGCGCTTGGAGCCCGGCTCCAAATCAGCCGGTGCGGCCAGGTGGCCCAGCACGGCGGTGGCGGCAGCGACCTGCGGCGAAACCAGGTGGGTGCGGCCGCCCTTCCCCTGCCTGCCTTCGAAGTTGCGGTTGGACGTGGACGCGGAGCGCTCACCGGGGGCGAGTTGGTCCGGGTTCATGCCCAGGCACATCGAGCAGCCCGCGTACCGCCATTCGGCGCCGGCTTCAGTGAACACCTTGTCCAGGCCCTCGGAGACGGCCTCGATCGAGACGCGCACCGAACCGGGAACGACCAGCATCCGTACACCGTCGGCGACTTTGCGGCCCTTCATGATGTCGGCGACCGCGCGCAGGTCCTCAAGCCGGCCGTTGGTGCAGGAGCCGACGAAGACCGTGTCGACCTTGACGTCGCGAAGCTTCTGGCCGGCGGTCAGCCCCATGTACGTCAGGGCCTTGGCGGCGGCGTCGCGCTCCGACGGGTCGGCGAACGACGCCGGGTCGGGTACCGAAGCGCTCAGCGGCGCGCCCTGGGCGGGGTTCGTGCCCCACGTCACGAACGGGGACAGTCCGGCCGCCTCGATGACGACCTCGTGGTCGTACACCGCGTCGTCGTCGGTCTTCAACGTCTTCCAGTACGCGACGGCTTCGTCCCAGTCGGCGCCCTGGGGCGCGTGCGGGCGGCCTTCGACGTACGCGAACGTGGTCTCGTCGGGGGCGATCATGCCGGCCCGCGCGCCCGCCTCGATCGACATGTTGCAGACCGTCATCCGGCCCTCCATCGAGAGGTGCCGGATCGCTTCGCCCCGGTACTCGATGACGTAGCCCTGGCCGCCGCCGGTGCCGATCTTCGCGATGACCGCGAGGATGAGGTCCTTGGCGGTGACGCCGGCGGGCAGCGGGCCGTTGACGGTGACCGCCATGGTCCTGAACGGCGCCAGCGGCAGCGTCTGGGTCGCGAGCACGTGCTCGACCTGGCTGGTGCCGATGCCGAACGCCAGGGCGCCGAAGGCGCCGTGGGTGGAGGTGTGGGAGTCGCCGCACACGACCGTCATACCGGGCTGGGTCAGGCCGAGCTGGGGGCCGACGACGTGCACGACGCCCTGCTCGATGTCGCCGAGCGAGTGGATGCGCACGCCGAAGTCGGCGGCGTTCTTGCGCAGCGTCTCCAGTTGGATGCGGGACACCGGGTCCGCGATGGGCTTGTCGACGTCGAGGGTCGGGGTGTTGTGGTCCTCGGTCGCGATCGTGAGATCGGTCCGGCGGACCGGGCGGCCGGCCTGACGGAGACCGTCGAAGGCCTGCGGGCTGGTCACCTCGTGCAGTAGGTGCAGGTCGATGTAGAGCAGATCCGGTTCACCGTCGGCACGTCGTACGACGTGGGACTCCCAGACCTTCTCCGCGAGCGTGCGTCCCATGGCAATTCCCCAATCGGACCGGCTTCGTCGCCGACCCTCGTTGTAGCGTCCGGTCGAGCGTGCCACGCACGTCACATCGGACGGACTTGCGTCTCGTCATTCGAGACGTCAATATCAAGGCATGGACAACTCTAGCGGAGTCGGCGTACTCGACAAGGCAGCTGTGGTTCTGGGCGCCCTGGAGGCAGGCCCGGCCACGCTCGCGAGCCTGGTCTCGGCCACCGGACTGGCCCGGCCCACCGCGCACCGCCTCGCGGTCGCACTCGAACACCACCGTCTGGTGGCCCGTGACATGCAGGGCCGCTTCGTGCTCGGCCCGAGGCTGGCCGAACTGGCCGCCGCGGCCGGTGAGGACCGGCTGCTCGCCGCCGCGCACCCGGTGCTCTCACACCTGCGCGACCTCACTGGGGAGAGCGCGCAGCTCTACCGGCGCCAGGGCGACATGCGCGTCTGTGTGGCCGCCGCCGAGCGCCTCTCGGGCCTGCGGGACACCGTCCCGGTCGGCAGCACGCTGCCGATGAAGGCCGGTTCGGCCGCACAGGTGCTGCTCGCGTGGGAGGAGCCCGAGCGGCTGCACCGCGGCCTACAGGGCGCGCGTTTCACCGCGACCACGCTGTCGGGCGTCCGGCGGCGCGGCTGGGCGCAGAGCATCGGCGAGCGCGAGGCCGGCGTCGCGTCGGTCTCCGCGGGCGTCCGCGGCCCCAGCAACCGCATCGTGGCCTCCGTGTCCGTCTCAGGGCCGATCGAGCGCCTGACGCGCCACCCGGGCCGCCTGCACGCCCAAGCCGTCCTGGACGCCGCCGCACGCCTCTCCGAGGCCCTGCGCAAGTCCCAGGTGGACCTGTAGGTCCACGCGGGCTTCACCTCCGTACGAAGTTAAAACGCGCAACACCCCCGACCGGTCGCCCCGTAAGGCGACCGGGCCGGGGATTGTGTCGTTCTCTGGACCACCGGAGAGAAAACGGAGTGCGGAAAACAGAAAACCCCCCGGCGTTCGCCGAAGCGATTCAAGCCGGAGGGTTCTCCTGGTTTTTCTGCTGCTCTGGTAGTCCCGACGGGATTCGAACCCGCGCTACCGCCTTGAGAGGGCGGTGTGCTAGGCCACTACACAACGGGACCCTAGCGAGATGTTGCTCTTTTTTATCAAGCCGGGCTCCCTCCCCGTTAAGGGGAGGGCTCACCTTGCTTGTAGCTCCGACGGGATTCGAACCCGCGCTACCGCCTTGAGAGGGCGACGTGCTAGGCCACTACACAACGGAGCCAACACGAAGTGATCATTTTTCAATGACCACCAGCTCGTGATCCACCCGAAGGTGATCACAGCTGGGGTACCAGGACTCGAACCTAGACTAACGGAACCAGAAACCGCCGGGCTGCCAATTACCCCATACCCCATCACAATGGCTTCAGCTCTTCGATCTTACCGGATCATCCGGACCTGCCGGACGACTACCGACCCGATGTTCAGGGCTTCTGCTTTGGCTTGCCCCCGTTGAGGTTTCCCTCGGCGACAGAAAGAACTTTACCCGATGACCGGCCCTGTTCCAAAACGGGTTCCCCCAAGCCCTTAGAGCTCCCTCACCGACCACCCGCCAGTCGGCCGTCGGGACGTCCCCCGGCTCCCTGTTCGAGCCGTCGTACGGGTCCTGAACTGCGCCAGGGCCCGCCCCCGACAGAGTCGGAGACGGGCCCTGGACGCCTTCAGCTGATGGTGACCGGGCAGGTCAGCCCTCGCTGTCCGCCTCAATGCCGGCCTCGGCGGCACGCAGGCGGCGCAGGGTCTCGTCGCGGCCGAGGAGTTCCATCGACTCGAACAGCGGCGGGGAGACCCGGCGCCCCGTCGCGGCGACCCGCAGCGGCGTGAAGGCGTTCTTGGGCTTGAGGCCGAGACCGTCCACCAGCGCCTCACGCAACACCGCCTGGATCGGGTCGGTGGCCCACTCGACCTTCTCCAGCGCCGTGATCGACGCCTGGAGGACCGGCTTGGCGTCGGCCTTGAGGACCTTGGCCCGGTCGGTCTCGTCCAGTGCGAACTTCTCCGGCGCGACGAACAGGAAGCCGGCCATGCCGACGATCTCCGAGAGCACGACCATGCGCTCCTGGGTCAGCGGCGCGACCGCGGCCAGCAGGTCCAACTGCTCCTTGGCAGGCTCGGCCGGCAGCAGGTCGACCGCTTGGAGGAACGGCACCAGACGGGCGCAGAAGTCCTCGGGCGCGAGCATCCGCAGGTGGTCGCCGTTGATCGCCTCGCACTTCTTGAGGTCGAAGCGCGCCGGGTTGGCGTTGACGGCGGCGATGTCGAACGCGGCCACCATCTCGTCCATCGAGAAGATGTCCTGGTCGGCCGACAGCGACCAGCCGAGCAGCGACAGGTAGTTGAGCAGGCCCTCGGGCAGGAAGCCGAGCTCGCGGTACAGGTTGAGCGAAGCCTCCGGGTCGCGCTTGGAGAGCTTCTTGTTGCCCGCGCCCATGACGTAAGGCAGGTGCCCGAACTGCGGGGTGACGCCGGTGCCGACACCGAGCTCCGCGAGTGCGCCGTACAGCGCGATCTGGCGCGGGGTGGAGGACAGCAGGTCCTCGCCGCGCAGCACGTGGGTGATCTCCATCAACGCGTCGTCGATGGGGTTGACCAGCGTGTACAGCGGCTTGCCGTTGGCCCGCAGGATCGCGAAGTCGGGCACGTGCTCGGGCTCGAAGCTCAGCTCGCCGCGGACCAGGTCGGTGAAGGTGATGGTGCTGTCCGGCATCCGGAAGCGCAGCACCGCCGGGCGGCCCCCGGCGCGGTAGGCCTCGACCTGCTCAGCGGTCAGGTCGCGGCAGTGGCCGTCGTACCCGGAGGGCTTGCCGGCCGCGCGGGCCGCGTCCCGGCGCTGGTCCAACTCCTCGGTGCTGCAGTAGCACTCGTACGCGTACCCGCCGTCGTGCAGCCGCTTGGCGACGTCGGCGTAGATGTCCATCCGCTCGGACTGGCGGTAGGGCGCGTGCGGGCCGACACCCTCGACGGAGGAACCGTCGAACGCGGCCGGGCCCTCGTCCCAGTCGAAGCCGAGCCACCGCAGCGAGTCCAGCAGCTGGTTGTACGAGTCCTCGGAGTCGCGGGCCGCGTCGGTGTCCTCGATGCGGAAGATGAACTTCCCACCGTGGTGCCGGGCGAAGGCCCAGTTGAAGAGGGCCGTACGGATCAACCCGACGTGCGGGTTGCCGGTCGGGGACGGACAGAAACGAACACGTACGGGTGCGTTAGCCACGCTTGATCACCTTGTTGGTGAGAGTGCCGATGCCTTCGATGGAGACGGCGACCTCGTCGCCGACGTTGAGCGGACCGACACCCGCGGGGGTGCCGGTCAGGATCACATCACCGGGCAGGAGGGTCATCGCCTCGGTGATGTGCACGATCAGTTCAGTGATGGAGCGGACCATCTGGGAGGTGCGTCCGGCCTGCCGCAGCTCGCCGTTGACCTCAGTGGTGATCGCGAGACCGTCGCTGTCGAGCTGCTCCAGGGAGATCCCGGTCTCGATCCAGGGACCCAGCGGGCAGGACCCGTCGAAGCCCTTGGCGCGGGCCCACTGCCCCTCGGTGCGCTGCGCGTCGCGCGCGGTGAGGTCGTTGGCGATGGTGAAGCCGAGGATGACGTCCTGGACCCGGTTGGCGGGGACCTCACGGCACATGGTGCCGATGACCACGGCCAGTTCGCCCTCGAAGCTGAGCTCGGAGGTGAACGGCGGGTACGCGATCGTGTCCCCGGGGCCGGTCACCGAAGTTGAAGGCTTGAAGAACACCAGCGGGACGTCCGGGACGTCGCTTCCCATTTCCTTCGCGTGGTCGGCGTAGTTCTTGCCGACCCCCACGACCTTGCTGGGGAGCATGGGCGGCAGGAGCCGGACCCCGTCGAGCCGGTGGGTCCCGCCGGTGGGACGCAACTCCCCGAAGGGGTGCCCGGCCAGAGTGGCGACCATGAGGGTGTCCGGGTCTTCGGGAGCTCCTCCCACCACCCCGAACGAGACGTTGCCGTCGACCGAGAACCTGACGATGCGCACCGGGGGTCACCTTTGGATCGGGGTGTCTTGTGAACACCCCCAGGCTATCCGGCGCGGTGGGGGTCAGCCCGTGGTCACAGGTTTATGCGCTTCGGGTTGGCCGTGACGAGCGGGACGCTGACGACCTCGGCGGCCGACGACTCGGAGCCGGTGCGCGGCGCGGGAACAGTGTGCAGCTGGATGCGTCGCGGGTTGGCGGTCGTCGCGGGGAGGGTCATGTCAGTCATGCCGACAAGATTACTTCGCCGCGGGCATGCCTCCCGCCGGGCCTCACGCGGGGCACGGGGTGCCGGGTGCACCGCTTCCGGCCACGAACGCGCGGTGGGCGACTTGTGACACTTCGGGCGTTCTCCGGAAATCCAGCACGACGGGGCGTAGCATTTCGTGCGCGGTACGTGATCGGTGGATTGCGTATTCCTGTGATGTTCGCCTCTCTGTCGATGCGGTAAAGGTGGGGTCATTTGCCCTCGAACGTCCCTTTATACCGGCTAATACCCGGGCAACCAGGTCAGATCGGCTTGAGCGCCCTGATCCGCATTTGTCGGTATCCGGCTATCTTGTTGCGGCCACGGTGCTGTGCTGGAATGCCGTGCGACTACTAAGGGTGGTTCCCAACCGCAGCCCCCGTCCGGAACGCGAGACTGGGTGCTAACACAGTCGCGCGAAAACACAGGTGTTCGGAAACACGGCCGTCCGGATCGCAGTCCGTTCGGCCCTAAAGCGGTAACGGACAGCATGTATCACACGCCTCGCCGAACCGGCGGGTCGACGACTGGTCACAAGAGGTTGCGACGCTAGTGCAGGGACGTCGGAAGAGGCAGCAAGAGTCCATACCCCCGGCTGCGGCCGGCGCTGTGGACGTGCACGCCCACCAGGAAGCCACCGGACCCGTCGGCCAGGACAACTCCTCGGCCGGCGAATCGTCGCGCGAACGCGCCCCGAAGACTAAAAAGGACAAGAGCCCGAAGGCCGCCAGCGGCGGCTCGCGGATCGGCGGATTCTTCGCCATCCGCAACTGGCGTATCCGTACGCGAATCACCGCCCTGCTGCTGCTGCCCGTTGTGGTCGCGGCGCTGCTCGGTGGCCTGCGGATCCAGGCATCGATCGACAAGTCCGCTGAGATGGACCGCGTCAACACGGCGAGCGCCGTGCTGAACGCGGCCGCCAGCCTCAGCAAGGCACTGTCAGCGGAGCGCGACGTCAGCGCCGCGCCGCTGACCCTCGGCCTGACCCCGGAGAGCCAGCCCGCGGTCATGGGCGCCCGGAAGGCGACCGATGAATCGGTGAAGCGCTACGCCGCCACGGCCACCAAGATCGACACTCAGGACCTGCCGATCCTGCGCAAGACCCTGGAACGCTCACAGCGCAAGCTGTCGGACCTCGACTCGGTCCGCAAGAACGCGTACAAGAACAACGGGATCAAGTCGACCGTCCTGGGCGGTTACGGCACGATCATCGAGCAGTTGCTGTCGGTCTACCAGGAAGCCCCTGAGCTGACCCGCGACGCCGACCTGATCCAGGGCGCCCGTGCGCTGTACGCGTACGGAATGATGTACTCCAACGCGACCGCCCAGCGGGCCGCGCTGATGGCGTACAGCGCCAAGCCGAACGAATCCTTCGCGGACTCCTACGAGACGCTGAAGCAGGCCAACGACGACGAACTCGGCGCGTTGCGGCAGTTCGACGAACTGGCCCCTGAGTCGTGGCGCAACCTGCTGAAGACCACTGTCACCACGGACAAGACGACCGTGGTCGAGCAGATGCTGCAGAACGCCAAGTCCGCGGTGAAGCCGCAGAACAGCGACACGAACAAGCCTGAACCGCTCGGCAAGGAGCTCAACTCCGCCGACTGGTGGAAGGCCACCGAGGTCAAGCTCGGTTCGCTCAACAAGGTGCACGCCGTACTGGGCGGAAAGCTCCAGCAGCTGGCCGCCGACCTGCGGCAGGGCGCCCGCGACGACGCCACCCGCGACGCGATCCTGGTCGTCTCCGCGCTGCTCGTCACCATCCTCCTGGGTGTGTTCGTCGCCCGGTCGCTGGTCAAGTCGCTGAACCGGCTGCGCCGCGGCGCGCTGGAGATCGCCGAGCAGCGGCTGCCTGAAACGGTGCGCCGACTCGCGGAGTCCGATCCCGCCGACGTCGACCTGGAGATCCAGCCGATCCCGGTGTTCTCCAAGGACGAGGTCGGCCAGGTGGCCCGCGCGTTCGACGCGGTCCACGGTGAGGCCGTGCGCCTCGCCGCCGAGCAGGCCCTCCTGCGAGGCAACGTCAACTCGATGTTCACCAACCTCTCGCGCCGCAGCCAGTCGCTGATCCAGCGCCAGCTGGCGCTGATCTCCGACTTGGAGAACAAGGAGGCGGACCCGGACCAGTTGGCCAACCTGTTCAAGCTGGACCACCTCGCCACCCGTATGCGCCGCAACGGTGAGAACCTCCTGGTCCTCGCCGGTGAGGAGCCGGGCCGCCGGTGGACCCGCCCCGTGCCGCTGGTCGACGTGCTCCGCGCCGCCGCGTCCGAGGTGGAGCAGTACGAGCGGGTCGAACTGGGCGCACTGCCCACGACCGACCTGGCCGGCCGCGCCGTCAACGACGCGGTCCACCTGCTCGCCGAACTCCTGGAGAACGCGACCACGTTCTCCAGCCCGCACACCAAGGTCCGGGTGACCGGCCACATCCTTCCCGACGGCCGCGCGCTGGTGGAGATCCACGACTCCGGCATCGGCCTGACCGGCGACGACCTCGCCGACGCCAACCAGCGGCTGGCACGCCCGCCGGTGGTTGACGTCTCGATCTCCCGTCGCATGGGTCTGTTCGTGGTCGGCCGACTGGCCACCAGGCACGGCATCCGCGTCCAGCTGCGACCCGGCGAGGGCGGCGGCACGACCGCGCTGGTCATGCTGCCGATCGAGCTCATCCAGGGCGAGCGCGGCGGTTCGGCCGAAGGCTGGGGCGAAGGCGGAAAGGGCCAGCGGCCCGCCGTGGCGCCCGTGCCCGAGAAGGAGCGCATCGAGGCCCGGCCCGCCGCCCAGGCACTGCCGCCGTCCCGCGGTGGCGGTCGCCGTCGCGGCGGTTCGGAGAACGGCGCGTTCGGCGATCCGGCGGCGGACGTCTTCCGCAAGCCCGAGCCGGACGTCACGCGTCAGCAGCAGCCCGCACAGCCCCAGCAGACGGCGCCGTCGCAGCCCCAGCAGGAGCAGCAGCGGCCGCCGAAGCAGGGCCGTCCGGCCCCACAGCAGACGCAGTCCCCCGCCACGGGCCAGTTGCCCCGGCGCGACCAGAACTCGCCTGACGGCGGTGCCACCCGGCCGGAGATCAGCCGGCAGGACACCGGGCAGCAGCCGCAGTACGGCACGCCGTTCGAGGGCGCTCCGGTCTACGAGCGTCCCCCGTACGACACGGGGTCCTACGAGCCCGCGCAGGGTGTCGGCACCGGGTCCTTCCCGGCCCCGCAGGCACCGCAGCCGAACCCGTACGACACCGGTTCCTACGCGGCCGTGCAGGAGACCGGGTCGTACGACGCCCGCGCCTTCCGCGAACAGCCCCGGCAGAGCCCGGAGCAGCCCCAACAGCAGCCGCAGGCGTACAGCCAGACCCCGTACCCGGGCACGCCGGTCGTGCCGGCCGTACCGGACAACCCCTTCGCCCCGGTGGGCCCGGGACCGCAGGCACCCCAGGTGCCCCAGGCCCCGCAGCCCGCACGCCAGGACGACGGGACCCGCGAGTTCCCCGACGGTCTGTTCCGCGAGGAACAGCCGCAGGCGCCGGCGGCCGGTGACGGCGGCCGTTACGCCGACCGGAACGATTACGGCCGGGCCGATCACGGCAGGGCCGACGACCAGCAGCCGCAGCAGCCCGCCAACTGGGCCAACCCGGAGTTCGACCGGCTCTCGCCGGTCCAGCCCCAGGCCTTCGGAGTCCCGCCGCACCGCGGCCCGGAGCCGGAGTGGGCCGAACCCGAACACGTTCGTCCCACCTCGGGTGACTCCCTGCCCGCACTGCGCGACCCGCGCCGCCAGGCACCGCAGCCGCAAGACCAGCAGCCAGGTCAGCGGGGACAGCAGGGCCGGCAGCCCGCGCCGCAGCAGCGGCCCGAGCAACAGCAGCGGCCCGAGCAGCAGCAGCGCCCCCGGGCCGAGCTGCCCGCCGCACCGCAGCCCGCCCTTGAGGCACCGGCACCGCAGGGCTGGCCTGGCCAGCAGCAGCCCCAGCAGCAGCTGCACACCCCGGCCGACGGGGTCTCCGCGCTCGACGCGGAGACGGTGGTCGAGTACGGCGACGACGAAGGTTCTCCGATCTTCGACACGCTGAACTCCGACTGGTTCCACCGGCGTACCGGACGCGGCGGGCGCATGCGCGCCGCGCAGGTCCGCTCCAACGACGAGGTGGACGACCCCGGCCTGGGACAGGACGAGGCCGAACGCCCCGCCCGGGTCCGCGGCCGGGCCGCCGAGGCGGCGCCCCTGCCGCAGCGGGCCCCGCAGGTGGACGAGACGGCCCGGTCGTTCCAGCCGCAGGCCGCCCAGCAGCAGCCCGTTGCTGAGCAGCAGGCAGTCCGGGAGTCCCTCCCGAACCGTCAGCAGCCCCAACAGCCGGCGTACGAACAGCAGTCGCCGCAGGCGCCCGCACCGTTCCGCGCCGAACCCCAGCAGGACCCGGCGTCCAGCTGGTACTCCGCGGGCGACGAGGGCTGGCGGGCCGCAGAGGCCGCACGGCTGCCCTCGGAGGGCGGCACCACCGGTGCCGGTCTGCCCCGCCGGGTACCGCGGGCCAACCTGGTCCCCGGTGGGATCAATGAACCCGTCGCGGGCAGCGCGTCCGATGCCTTCCCCGCATCGGCGGCACCCGCAGCACCCAGCGCGCCCGGAGCGCAGGGTGGCGCGGTCGCTCCGCAGGCCCCCGGCCTGTCCCGGAACCCCGACGACGTCCGCGGACGTCTGACCAACTTCCGACGGGGCATCCAGCAGGGCCGCACCGCCGGGACCGGGGGAAGTGCCCCGGGCTCCCGTGATGAGAACAACCAGCAGGAGCAGGCATGACTAATCTGAGCCAGGCCGCGCAGAACCTGAACTGGCTGATCACGAACTTCGTCGACAACACCCCAGGTGTGTCGCACACGGTCGTGGTCTCCGCCGACGGACTGCTGCTCGCCTTGTCCGAGGGATTCCCACGGGACCGGGCCGACCAGCTGGCCGCCGTGGCCTCGGGCCTGACCAGCCTGACTCTGGGTGCCTCGCGCATCTTCGAGGGCGGGCACGTCACCCAGACCGTGGTCGAAATGGAACGGGGTTTCCTGTTCATCATGTCGGTCTCGGACGGTTCGTCCCTTGCCGTGCTGGCGTCGCCCGAGTGCGACATCGGCCTGGTCGGGTACGAGATGGCGCTCCTGGTCGACCGGGCCGGCGCCGTCCTCACACCGGCGCTGCGCGCCGAGTTGCAGGGTGCGCTGCCCCGATGATGCCTTCGGAGATGCCGGACCACGAACAGGACTACACCCAGGCCCTGGTCCGCCCGTACGCGATGACGGGTGGTCGTACCCGTCCGCGCTACCAGCTCGCGTTGGAAGCGCTGGTGACGACCACCCCACAGGTGGCAAACCCCCCCGGCCTGCTGCCTGAGCACCAGCGGATCTGCGCGCTCTGTTCGCAGGTCAAGTCGGTCGCCGAGATCTCGGCACTGCTCGCCATCCCGCTCGGTGTCGCGCGCGTGCTCGTCGCCGACCTCGCCGAGGCCGGACTGGTGGTCATCCACCAGCCCGGGAACGACCAGGGGCAGCCGGACGTGACGCTGCTCGAAAGGGTGCTCAGTGGACTTCGCAAGCTCTAGCCCGGGTCCGGTGGCCCGCTCTTCCACCACCTCCGCGAAGATCGTGGTCGCCGGCGGTTTCGGCGTGGGCAAGACCACCATGGTCGGCGCCGTCTCGGAGATCGCGCCGCTTCGCACCGAAGCGGTGATGACGCAGGCCAGTGCCGGTGTCGACGACCTCTCGGCGACGCCGGACAAACAGACCACCACGGTCGCCATGGACTTCGGCCGCATCACGCTGGACGAGGACCTGATCCTGTACCTCTTCGGTACGCCGGGTCAGCACCGGTTCTGGTTCATGTGGGACGACCTGGTCCGCGGCGCGATAGGCGCGGTCGTGCTGGTCGACACCCGCCGACTGGCGGACTGTTTCCCGGCGATCGACTACTTCGAGAACAGCGGTCTGCCGTTCATCGTGGTGCTGAACTGCTTCGACGGGATGCTCGCGCACTCCGAGGACGATGTCCGCGAAGCACTGCAGATCGGCCCGGACACTCCGATCGTCACCGCCGACGCACGCCGCCGTGAGTCGGCGAAGTCGGCGCTTATCACGCTGGTCGAGCACGCTCTGATGGCGCGCCTGCGCTGATTCGGCGGGTGTTCTGAGCACGTGCTTTGTGGCGGGTCCCGTACTCCGGGGCCCGCCACTGTGTTTTGCGGACGCTTTCGCGGGGAGAAGCGGGCTCTGCGGAATTCGACGGAGAACCGGAAATTGTCACGGAGGGAAACCGTACGGTGACTTCATATTTCACAACTTCGTGACAACCCCGCAGATCAGGCCCGGGAACTCCGATTCCGGTGCCCGCGTTGGTAAGGTCATCAGCACTACTTCGTTGCTGAATCGGTATCTGAACGATTCTGAAACGAACCTCTGATTTATCTGAAAACACCCCAACCCATGACGAACCGAGCAGGGGCTTCCATGGATGACAACACCTGGCGGGCGGTGCAGGCCGCACGGATTCCAGTAGTGGGCGAAGCGACCGGCTCCGGTCTCCCCCTCCGCCTGCCGCAGGCCAATCTGATGCCCGGCGCGGCCGTGGACAGTGGCGGCGGCGAGGACGGTCTGTCCCGCGAGCCGGAAGCGGTCAGGGACCGCTGGACCGCGTTCGCGCAAGGCGTGGAGACCGGCCGCAGCGGGGTTTCGACCCTGTCGCCGAACGTGCTGCCCACCGCGCCGATCGGGGCCGCGGCCAAAGGCGACAACAAGATCAGCCCGAAGGCGAGCGCCAAGAACCACGGCCGCGACACGACCAAGTCGCTGCCCGAGCCCTCGCAGCTGCACGCGCTCCCCGAAGGCTGGGACGAGCCGTGGGGCAAGGGCTGGAAGTCGTTCCGGCCGCAGAGCTGAACCGCTGTGTGTTACCGGGGGCGAGTGAGCGGGGCTTGGGCGGTGTTGTCCGCGGGCGGCTTGGCACGTGGGCCGCGTAACCCACGGGCGGCGTAACCCACGGGCGGCTTAACCCACCCTTCGCGGGAAAGACACCCCAAGCCCCACTCAGCAGGCGGTCTCAGTTCTTCCCCGGCTCCAGACCCGCCTTGATCAGGCCGAAGGTGTACGCGTCCTCAAGTGCGAGCCAGGACGCTGTGATCACGTTCTCCGCGACACCGACCGTGTTCCACTCGTGCTGCCCGTCGCTGGTCTGCACCAGGACCCGGGTGATCGCGTCGGTGCCGTGCCGGCCTTCGAGCAGCCGCACCTTGTAGTCCGTCAGCTCGAAGGTCGCCAGCTGCGGGTAGATCCGCTCAAGCGCCAGACGCAGAGCCTTGTCGAGCGCGTTGACGGGGCCGTTACCCTCCCCCGTCGCGACGATCCGCTCACCCTTGGCGTGCAGTTTCACCGTCGCCTCGTTGACGTGGCCGCCGCCCGCGCGCTGCTCGCTGATGACCCGCCAGCTCTCCAGGGCGAAGAAGCGCTCGCTCGCGCCGGCGACTTCGTCGCGCAGCAGCAGTTCGAAGGACGCGTCCGCGGCCTCGTACGAATAACCGCCGGCCTCGCGGGACTTCACCGCCGCGACGACCCGGCCGACCAGTTCCTTGTCGTCGGAGAGGTCGTAGCCGAGTTCCTTGCCCTTGAGCTCGATCGAGGCGCGGCCGGCCATGTCGGAGATGAGCATCCGCATGTTGTTGCCGACCAGGGCCGGGTCGGTGTGCTGGTAGAGGTCCGGGTCAACCTTGATCGCACTGGCGTGCAGTCCGGCCTTGTGCGCGAACGCCGAAATGCCCACGTACGGCTGGTGCGTGGACGGCGTCAGGTTCACGATCTCGGCGATGGCATGCGAGATGCGGGTCATCTCGCGCAGTTTTCCTTCAGGGAGTACGGACATCCCCTTCTTCAGTTCGAGTGCCGCCACGACCGGGAACAGGTTCGAGTTGCCGACCCGCTCGCCGTAGCCGTTGGCCGTGCACTGCACGTGCGTGGCCCCGCCCTCTACCGCCGCGATGGTGTTGGCGACGGCGCAGCCACTGTCGTCCTGCGCGTGCATCCCGAGCCGGGCGCCGGTCTCCGCCTGGACCTTCGCGACGATCCACTGAACCTGGTTGGGCAGCATGCCGCCGTTGGTGTCGCACAGCACGACGACATCCGCGCCGGCGTCTTTGGCCGTACGGACGACTTCGGTCGCGTACTGCGGGTTGGCTTTGTAGCCGTCGAAGAAGTGCTCACAGTCGACGAACACCCGGCGTCCCTGCGCGCGCAAGTGCTCCACGGTGTCGCGGACCATCGCGAGGTTTTCTTCGAGGGTCGTACGGAGTGCGAGCTTCACGTGCTTGTCATGCGACTTGGCTACCAGGCAGACCACCGGAGCTCCGGAGTCGAGGAGGCCCTGCACCTGCGGGTCGACGGCTGCCGTGGTCCCCGCCTTCCGCGTCGACCCGAAGGCCACCAACTGCGCGTATTTCAAGTGTAGTTCGGTCTCTGCGCGCCGGAAGAACTCAGTGTCCCTCGGCACCGCGCCCGGCCAGCCGCCCTCGATGAACCCGACCCCGAAGTCGTCCAGGTGCCGGGCGATCGCCAGCTTGTCACCGACGGTCAGGTTGATGCCCTCACGCTGTGATCCGTCGCGCAGGGTCGTGTCGAAGACGTGGAAACCGTCATCGGGGTGAAGGGCGGTCATGGCCTTGGGTCTCCCTGGATGTCGCCGGACGCGCACTGGTGCTGTACGTGCTGTGCTGTGCTGTGCTGTGCTGTCGCGTCGGCTGCGGGTTCTGCTCTCGTCAGTCATGGTCTCGGATGTGCGTGTCTACTTCTGCTGGGGTTCGGTCCAGCAGCGCGTCGGCCGCCCGCCGCAACGTCCGCACCAGGGATGGGGTGGGGACGGTTCCGGAAAACAAGAAGACCCCTCGCGGTCGCGAGAGGTCTGCGTGCGGGCGGTGGAGAGGGGGTTGGTTTCCCGCTCAATCCGTTGCCGGCACGCGACAGCTAATAATCACAAGCTGGTGCTTCATGGTGGTGGCAGTCTGCCACAGGTGACGGTAGGTGGACACTGCGTCTCGGTATGTGGGCAGGGGCGTGTCGGGGCGGGGTCATTCGGGGGCGGGTGGGTCAAGTGAGACGAGGAGGTCACGGCAGGTTTTAGCCTCATCCGGTATGCCGAGTTCTTCGAAAACTGCGAAGGCTCGGGTGTAGTACTCACGGGCCCAACCGTGGTCACCCCGACTATGCGCCACCAGCCCCAGAGAGCGCTCAGCTTCGGCCTGGCCAAGGCGTTCGCCCAGAGCGGCTCGCGTCTCAGAAGCCCTGCGGTAAGCCGTCTGCGCTGCGTTGTATTCCCCTCGCATTCGGGCCACATCTCCCAGCCCGATTTCGGCGTTCGCCTGGCCGAGACGATCGCCCAGGTCAATGTATGTCTCGACGGCCCCTTGGTACGCGGCCTCTGCCGCGTCGTAGTCCCTCCGCATCAAGGCCAACTCCCCCAGCTCACACTCAGCAGTGGCACAACCTTTTTCCGACCCGAACTGCCGCATCAGCCCGAACACCCCCCTGGCCTGCTCCGTACGATCGCTGAGCCTCAGCCACTGGCCGACGGCTATGACGAACTTCTCCGATCCCATCCCCTCATCCCGCAACGTCGTCACAACAGCAGACACCAACTCGGCAGCTGCCGATTCCAACCACCGCTTGGCTGCAACCCGGTCGGCGAACACTTCGGCAGACATCGGGTTGCCGTCGATCGGTTCGTTATAGATCCAGCGCTTGGCATGGACAACGGCCTCGTGGAGTTTCTCGTACAAGACCTTCCTGGCGGCAGCCCCGCGGCCATCCTGGTCAGAAAGCTCGGCAGCCCGGCGCGCGTAGTGCCGATACAGGTCGTGGAAGGTGTACCGACCGGCCTTGCACAGCAGTAGGTTTCGGTCGACGAGCATGTCCAGCCGCAACGAAGCAACTGCCCGGGAGAGACCAGTCATGGCAGCCAGAGACAAGCCGTCGAACTCCGGCCCCGGGTGCTGCGCAGCGGCGAACAGAACCGCACACAGGTCGTCGTCCAGCCGCTGGAGGGAGGTCTCGAAGGCCGTCCGTATCGCCCGTCCGCTCTCGGGGAGATGGTGTAACGGGTGTGCCGCTACGCGCATCACCTCGCGCACGACCTGCGGGTTTTTCCCCCGCAGCTGGGCCCCGACCGATCCCAGGGCCAGCGGGAGACGACCGCAGTATCCAGCGATCTCGGCCAGAATCCCACTGTCGACTGATGCAACGTCAGGACACTCGCCGACCATGCGCAGCAATGCAACCGCTTCGAGTAACGGCAGACTGTCCACCGCAATCCGGTTCGCACGCGGCACGCCTCCGTACACTTCCTCTTCGCGGCTGGTGACCAGCACCAGACAGGCGGCGCCCCCAGGCGGGATCAGCGGGATGATCGGGTGACTACCCGCAGCGTTGTCTGCGATCAGCAGGATCTTCTTCCCGACCAGCCACGTACGCCACGTCTCCGCGCGACCCGCGTCGGAGGCCGGGATGCGGTCCGGCGACAGGCCGAGGTTCTGCAGGAGCTCGGCCAGCACAGATCCGACGTCACGCGGTTGCCTGCCCTCGGTGTAGCCGTAGAGGTCGATCTTGTGGCAACCGTCCGGGAAGAGCTGCGCCACCTGCTCCACCGCCGCTTCGGCCAAAGTCGTCTTGCCGACCCCGCCCATGCCGTGGATCACACAGACCTGGGAAGCCCCGGCGGCGGCTTTCCGGGCGATCTCGCCGATCCGGTCGAGTTCTTCCGTACGGCCGACCATGAAGGCGGGCGGAGCCGGAACACTGTTGTGCGACGGACGTCCCCCGGGACCAACTTCACGTAGCTCGCGGCCCGCCGGGTTCCGCGCCAGGACGATCGCGGCGCCGGTGTTCCGGCTGTCGATCTGCGGGACTGGGCGGCCCTTCCCCCGCAGGACGATCTGGAGCCTCCCCGCGATGAGTTGCAGCGTCAGCAGTTCGGGCCCGTCGGCCCAGCCCTTTGTCAGCAACCCGATCAACTCGCCGGTGAAGGCGGTGAGCTCCTCCCCCGGCACAGCGAGCGCTGTGCGTTTGGCGTGGGAGGCAGCCAGCACACACGCGCTGTCCACGACCGCCGCGTTCGCCAGCTCCGCACTCGTGTCACCACCCGACTCCCCGGCCGCATCCATATCACCGGAGGACGCCGCCCGCCCGCTGTAGCAACAATCCAGGATGACGACCTTGTGGGCAGCCGGCGATGCCGCGATGATCCGCCGCAGATCGTCGTACCGCAGCGCGCTCTCGCGCCGACCCTGCTCCGTGTCCGGGAGCGTCAGGTACAACTCCCCGTTGTCCAGCATCCCGTGGCCGCAGTAGTAGACGAGCAGCGTGTCGGTGGCCTGCTCCGCTTTGGCCTTCACGTGATCAGTGATCACCCGTCCGGTGCCCGGTTGCGCGAGCGGAACCGTCGGGCCCCACAGTGCGCTCTGCGTCAGCACTTGCTGAAGCTGGATCGGTTGTTCTCCACCGCCGGGATCGATTCGAGGTGCTGGTAGTCATGCACCCCGATCAGCACCGCCCGCGACGTCTCCGGGTTCGGCAGGCGCCCGGGCTCATTCATCGTCGCCGGAGTCCTCCGTACGCGATGGGTTGTTCAGGTCTTCCCACAGCCTGCGGACCTCGTCAGGGTCGCTGCTGTCGGCGGTCAGCCTCAGGCCGTTGCCTTCGATCACCACAGTCGGCGGGGTGGAGTTCCGCGAGCCGCGCCAGGCGCCGACGCCGCCCAGGAGCCCGCCGAACGCGCCGAATCCGGCGACCACCACGTTGATGATGGCCAGCGCGTCCATTTCGCCGGGCCGCTCCGGGTCGGCAACTGCCTTGAGCGGGAGCCGTTTGGCGTCGGGATCGCCCCGGAGCCAGTCGTAAAGCTCGCCCGTCAGGTGCGGATCGCCTTCGACCCTGATGTGGATGTCCACTGCGGCCCCCGAGGCTTTGTTCAATGCGAACTGGCTTGTCAGCGTATCGATTTCACCCTCGCGCGACACCCGAAGCCGTGAACTCTCCACCAGCGCACGCAGCACGGACCCCGCGCGATACTCCGGGCCCTTGATCGTCGTGGACGCTGAGCATGGATTCTTCTTCCATCCCGCATACGACGATCAAGTCGGGCACAAGGAAGGCTTCTGTCCGATTCCGCTGGATCATCCCGCAAAGCACCCTACGTAGTACCCTACGTCCATGGATGCGCAAGCGAAGATCAAGACCAGCGTCTACTTCGATCGCCCGCAAGCCCAGCGGATAAAGGAGACTGCGTCCGCGCTGGGCGTTTCCGAAGCCGACTTCATCCGGCAAGCGGTCGACCTCCTTCTGCTCCACACCCGGAAGCCTGCGAAGCCGCGCCGCCTGGCCACTTTCCGGTCCGGGGACCCGTCTTTCGCCAGGAACTCGGATGAACTGCTCGATGAGCACTTCCGCGAAGGTGCGTGACCGTGCTCTACATCGCGGACACATCCGCGGTCATCGCCGCGTACGACGAAGACGCGGATGAGCACAAAACGGCCGCCCTCCTTCTCTCAGTGGGGACCGCAGTCGTCTCCCCGCTTGTCCTAGATGAGCTTGACCATCTGCTGGTCGCACGCTTCGGCGGGCGTCAGAAATCCCGCGCCGTCGCCGATCAGGTCATCGAGGACCTCCTGCTCAGCGTCGACGAGGGAACCGTCGTCATTCCATCGGTCAGCGCAGACGATCTACGGGCAGCACGAGCGGTCATCGGCCACTACGCGGACCTCCGGCTCGACCTCACCGACGCCGTGAACGTGGTCCTGGCCCAGCGCTACCTCACCGACGCGGTGTTCACGCTCGACCAGCGGGACTTCCGTACGGTCCGACCGCTCACCGAGACGTTCGCAACCTTCCGGCTTGTCCTCTTCGACAGTTGACACCGCCGCGAACCGGTTCGGCCGGAACCACCGCGCGGGATGGTGTGCATCGCCTACGGAAGGATGACGCGCCCGACGGGTCCGGTTTCAGGATATGAGCGCGTCCAGGGCCCGGACCGTGACTCTCAAGCCCAGGAGGGTGGACCTTGACGGAACTCCTGCGGCGAGGTGTCATCGGCATACCTCGACCCGGTGCCCGTGCTGTTCCTGGCGGTGTTCGTCCTCACCGTGATCGCCACCGTGCTCCTCTCCGCCACCAGGACGCGGAAGCTGGGCCGCCTCACTGTCGCCGCCGCGATCGCCTGCGAAATCGCCGGCTGGATCGTCATCGTGACCATGCCGCCCCTCACTCAGCGGTGAGCGTACGAAAAACGCGCCCCGCACCGGTTCACCGGTGCGGGGCGCGGTCACGTGCGAAGACAACTCAGACGATCTTGTGCATCCAGCCGTGTGCGTCCTCGACCTTGCCGGTCTGCAGGCCGAGCAGTTTCTCGCGCAGTTGCATGGTGATCGGGCCCGGGGTTCCGTCGCCGACGGTCCACTCCGCGGTGCTGGACTTCACCGAGCCGACGGGGGTGATGACGGCGGCGGTGCCGCACGCGAATACCTCAGTGATCTCACCCGACGCGTTGCCCTGCTGCCAGTCGTCGACGGACAGGCGGGACTCCTCGGCCTTGTAGCCGAGGTCGTCGGCCAGCCGCAGGAGCGAGTCGCGGGTGATGCCGGGCAGCAGCGTGCCGGTGAGCGCGGGGGTGACGATGCGGGCGTCGGCGCCCTTCCCGTACACGAAGTACAGGTTCATCCCGCCCATCTCTTCGATCCAGTTGCGCTCGACCGCGTCGAGCCACACGACCTGGTCGCAGCCGTGCTCCATGGCCTGGGCCTGGGCGACCAGCGAGGCGGCGTAGTTGCCGGCGCACTTGGCTGCACCCGTGCCGCCTGGTGACGCGCGCACGTACTCCTTGGACAGCCACACCGAGACGGGCTGCACACCGCCGCTGAAGTAGGCGCCGGCAGGTGAGGCGATGACCATGAAGAGGAACTCGTTGGACGGCTTGACGCCCAGACCGACCTCAGTGGCGAACATGAAGGGGCGCAGGTAGAGGCTCTGCTCGTCCTTCGACGGCACCCAGTCGGCGTCCTGCTCGACGAGGGCTTCGACAGCGGCGACGAACAGGTCGACGGGCAGTTCCGGCATCGCCAGGCGGCGGGCGGAGTTCTGGAAGCGCGCGGCGTTGGCCTCAGGACGGAAGGTGGACACCCCGCCGTCGGGCTGGCGGTACGCCTTCAAGCCCTCGAAGATCGACTGTGCGTAGTGCAGCGTCATGTTCGCCGGGTCGATGTCCAGCGATGCGTACGGCACCAGCTGTGCGTCGTGCCAGCCGCGACCGGCGGTCCACTTGATCGTCACCATGTGCTCGGTGAAGATCCGGCCGAATCCGGGGTTCTCCATCCGCGCCTCGCGCTCGGCGGCGGGCATCGGGTGCGAGGTGGGCTTCTTCTCGATCGTCAGCGGGGTGGGGCTCGTCATGGCTGCGTCTCGTCCTTCACCGGTGAGGGGTTGCTGGCTTATGAGGGGAACTCGGGAAACGGACCGGGGCCGCGCTAGGAAGCCGTTGAAGATCCAGGCCGGATCAGGGAGCGGCCGCCTGCGGCCTACCGCACCTGTTCGGAGTATTCATCCACCAGTTGAGACGGTAACGCAGCAACCCGGATGACCGACAGGCGCATGTGCCGCCTGCGGCCACCCGGGGCTTGTGGTGCGGGTGTGGTGCCGGACGGAGTCCGGCAGCAGGACGGGCGACGACCGGAGCGGATCGTGCGGAACCAACGATTCGCGCCGGGCGTGACCTGTCCTGCTGTGAGCAGGGCGGCGGCTAGCCGACTACTACTCGGGCCACGAGCGCGTCGCCGACCTGGGACGTCGTACGGGGACCGTGCTGCGCGCGCTCGGCGAGGTCGGCTTCGACGGCCGCCTCGATACGGGCTGCGGGGTCGGTGAGGCCGAGGTGCCGCAGCAGCATCGCGACCGACATGACGGTGGCCGTCGGGTCGGCCTTGCCCTGGCCCGCGATGTCCGGTGCGGAGCCGTGGACCGGCTCGAACATGGACGGGAACGTGCCGCTGGGATTGATATTGCCGCTCGCGGCCAGGCCGATGCCGCCGGCGATTGCCGCGGCGAGGTCGGTCAGGATGTCGCCGAACAGGTTGTCGGTGACGATCACGTCGAACCGGCCCGGGTCGGTGACCATGTAGATCGTGGCCGCGTCGACGTGGATGTAGTCGGTCGTGACCTCGGGGAACTCCTGCGCGACGGTGTTGAAGACCCGCGTCCACAGGTGTCCGGCGTGGACCAGCACGTTGTTCTTGTGCACCAGCGTGAGCTTCTTGCGCGGGCGGTCCTGGGCGCGGGCGAACGCGTCCCGGACGACCCGCTCGATGCCGAACGCGGTGTTGAGGCTGACCTCGGTGGCCACCTCGTGCTCAGTGCCGGTGCGCAGCGAGCCGCCGTTGCCGACGTACGGGCCTTCGGTGCCTTCCCGGACGACGATGAAGTCGATCTTCGCGCCTTCACCGAGCGGGGACGCGACACCCGGCAGGAGCTTCGCCGGGCGCAGGTTCACGTGGTGGTCGAAGGCGAAACGCAGCTTGAGCAGCAGCCCGCGCTCGAGCACCCCCGAGGGGACGCTCGGGTCGCCGATAGCGCCGAGCAGGATCGCGTCGTTGCCGCGCAACTCCTCAAGCACACTGTCCGGCAGGGTTTCGCCGGTGCGGTGGTAAAGACGGGCGCCGAGGTCGTACTCAGTGGTCTCGACCTTGACATCGGCGGGGAGGGCTGCGGCGAGGACCTTGAGGCCCTCGGCCACAACCTCCTGGCCGATGCCGTCACCGGGGACCACTGCGAGACGAATGCTACGAGACATGTCCGGAACCCTACCCCCGGTCCCACAGGGTGACATTCCCAATCCACATAGTGGACACGACGGGGTCGGCGGGGTCGGTACGGCGGAGTGGAGACACTGCGAGGAAGTGGACTCGGCGGGTGCGGTCAGCGCTGCGCGGGCTCCGGGCTGCCGCCGTTGTCCCGGCGGTCCAGGGCGCGCTGCAGGGCCTGCTTGGCGTTCTTGCGGGCGGTCTCGTCCATGGGGATGCACTCCTTGGTTCGCGCGACCGCACGGAAGGCGGTCGTCGGCGCGGAACTCTGCTCTCTGCGCAGAGATGTGGAGTGGACGGGCCTGGTGAGGCTGAGGAGTCCGCGGGGCGCAGTGACCACCAGCTGTGATCAGCCGGGTGATCCGGTCGCCCGTCGCGCGGGGGTGGGGCGCGACGGAACAGGCGCTTTCATCCCGGCAAAACCGTATTTACGGATATGCGGAACACCCGATTCCCTCACCGTAGGCGAGGCCGGCCGTCGCTGTCTGCGATTTAGTCGGAGTTCCTAGCATTTGAGATGACGGCCACTCGGACGGGTGCACGGACGGGTCTGCGCGGACAGCTGTACGTGGACGGATGCGCGCGGGGATCCACAGTTCGAACAGACACTGTCGGCCAGATCAAGTAGGAAAGTCCCATGACGACTGCCGGGTGGGACCCGAACGAAGCCGAGACTGTCGAGCGATTGGTCCTTCCACGTCTGGAAGCTGCTGGATGGAGCAGGGAACAACTCCAGGCCGAGTACGTCATCTCAGCGGGCAAGTGGATCGCCAGGCCTTCGGGTGAGCACCGCGAACGCCCGCTGCGCGCCGACTTCGTGCTGAAGCACGGCCGGGACCTGCCGATCGGCGTCGTCGAGGCGAAGCGGGCCCGCAAAGACGCGACGGCTGGTATGCAGCAGGCGGAGGAGTACGCCCGGCGGCTCGATCTCCCCTATGCCTACGCCACCAACGGCACCGCGATCTACGAAACCGAGATGGCAACCGGAGTCGTCAGGAAGATCGACCGCTTCCCGTCACCACAGGAGCTGTGGACCCGCTATCAGGTGGCGAAGGGACTCGTTGACGAGGCGACAGCCACGATGGTCGCGACGCCGTTCAACAGCGCCCTGCGCAATAACGACAACACCCCCAAGGAACCCCGCTACTACCAGCGCGTGGCGGTGAACCGAACGCTGGAATCGATCGGCCGGGGCGACAAGCGCATCCTGTTGACCTTGGCGACAGGGACCGGCAAGACATTCCTCGCCTTCCAGCTCGTCGCCAAGCTCCGCACGGCGAAGTGGGTCGGCGAGCACCGGAACCCGCGGGTTCTCTACCTGGCGGACCGGAACACGTTGATCAACCAGCCGAAGGACGAATACTTCATTCCAGTGTTCGGCGATTCCGTCCACCGGCTGACGCGTGGCGACGCCCGTGGAGGCCGGGACATTTATTTCGCTTCCTACCAGTCGCTGGACCGCAGCAACCAACGAAGCGGTGAGGATGACGCATCCACACTCTTCGAGCGATTCGAACCCGACTACTTCGATCTGATCATCGTGGACGAGTGCCATCGGGGCAGCGCCCGCACGGCTGCGCGATGGCGGAAGATCCTGGAGTATTTCGAGCCTGCCGTGCAGCTAGGCCTGACCGCCACGCCGATCAGTACGAGGGAGGCCGACACCTTCGGCTACTTCGGCGAGCCCATCTACGAGTACTCCCTCAAGCAGGGGATCGAGGATGGGTTCCTGGCCCCGTACCGGGTCTGCCGGGTCCGCCTCGACGTGGACATGACGGGGTGGCGTCCCGAACGCGGCCAGCTGGATGACGACGGAGATGAGATCGGCGACCGCGTTTACAGCGCAGTCGACTTCGAGCGGATTCTGGCCCTGCTTGAGCGCACCAGGACAGCCGCTCGGTATCTGACGGACTTTCTGCGACGGACAGACCGTATGGGCAAGACGCTCGTGTTCTGCGAGAACAATGACCACGCTTGGCGGATGCTTCAAGCACTACGCGAACTCAACGCCGACATGACCACCCGGGACGGCGAGTTCTACGCCTGCCGGATCACCGACGACGACGGGCCGGCGGGGCTGGCCCAGCTGGCCAAGTTCAAGGCCGAGGACCAGGATTACCCCGTAATCGCGGTGACTTCGCAGATGTTGTCCACCGGAGTGGACATGCCTGCCGTACGGAACATCGTGCTGTTCCGGCGGATCCGTTCGATGCCCGTCTTCAAGCAGATCATCGGGCGGGGCACCCGGCTGGCTCTGGACCTGGAACGGCCGAAGGCGTCGTTCGACATCATCGACTTCGTCGACGCGACCGTTCTGTTCAACGACCCTGAGTTCGACGGACCACCGGTCCGGATCGTCCGGGACGATATCGATGAAAACGGCGTACTGCTCGCGACAGTTACCGAATACGACGAAGGCGAAGAGACCGTCGCGGAACCTGAAGCCGACTACCAGTCAGCGGACGGCGGGTCGCTGGACCTTCCCGTCCCCACCACGCCCGATGAGATCACCGATACTGACCAGATCAACGAGATCACCGGCCACGCCAGGAAGCGTTACATCGTGAGTGACGCGCATGTCTTTGTGTGGGGCGAGTCCTTCTACGTCCTGGACAGCGACGGCCGTCGGCTGAAACTGATGACCTACCGGCAGTTTGTCCACGATCAGGTTCTGGAGATGCGGGTCGAACCGAACGACCTGCGTACCCAGTGGGCCTCGGCCAAGTCCCGCCGAATGCTGATAGAGGCACTCAACGAGCGCGGCATCGAGGTGGGGCAGCTCGCGGAGCAGTTGGAGTCCCAAGAGGTCGACCCGATCGACGTGCTGCTCCACGTGGCCTGGGAGATGCCGTTGGTTAACCGGCGCGAGCGGGTGGGCCGACTCAAGCGGGAACACACCGACTTCCTGGCGACCTTCGGCCAGGATGCACGCGAAGTCCTGGAGATGATCCTGGACAAGTACAGGTCGCACGGTCACGAGCAGCTGGAGGCGACCGTACTGCGCCTGGAGCCCTTCGCTTCGCTCGGCACGCCGGCGCAGATCGGTTCGCGGTTCGGCGGGAAGCGGCAGTTCGACCAAGCACTTGAGGTGCTGGCAACCCATCTCTATGGAGTGGCATAACTATAACCAGTTTTTAGTTTCGTGCACACGTTCTACTTGAAACTAAAGTCTGCTATGAGTATTCGAAATGCGTTAGCCTGGCGGCATGCTTACGGAACCCCGGGGCGCCCGGGACCGGCTCTGGCGTGCCGCCAGCGCCCAGCGCGGCTACTTCACCGCAGCCGACGCAGTGGAAGCCGGCTTCAGCCATCAGGCACAGTATTTCCACAGCAAGCGCGGCAACTGGATCCGGATCGACCGCGGCATCTACCGGTTCCGCGAGTACACCGATCTGCCGGGTGAAACCGACGACCAGTTCGTCCGGTGGACCCTGTGGAGTCGGGGCCGGGCGGTGGTGTCTCACTACACCGCCTTGGCCGCCCATGATCTGGGCACGGCGAACTCCGCCGATGTGCATCTGACCGTCCCGTCCAGCTTCCGTCAACGCGAAGACGCGGTCGTCCTGCATCGGGCAGAACTCAGCAAGACCGATATCGAGCAGCGCTCCGGCTACCGGGTGACGACTCCAGTTCGGGCGATCGTCGAGACTGCGCTGCTGAACGCGGATCAGGACATCATCGACTCCGCCGTGACGGAAGTTCTGGAACGCGGCTCCGCTACCCGGCGACGGCTACTGCACGCGGCACAGCAGGCAGGCCCACGCGCCGAACTCGCTGTCGAACGGGCACTACGAGAGGTCGCCGCATGAGCCGGTACAAAGACTCGTCGGCACTTCGGCGCGCGCTGGAAGCCCGGCTGAAGTAGACCGCTGAGGAGAGCGGCAGCGATCTCGGCCGTCTGCGGCGACGAGTCGTCTTCGACCGGATCGCTTCCCGGTTGGGATCCGACCAGGAGACCGGCTGGATCCTCAAAGGCGGCGCGGCACTGGAGTTCCGGCTCCTCGATCGCGCGCGCAGCACCAAGGACCTTGATCTGGCCGTCCGTTCGGACAGTGACGGTGACGACGGCGACGAACTGCGCGATCTGCTGATCGAAGCGCTGACGGCGGACCCTGACAAGGACGGCTTCATCTTCCGGGTCGGTCCGGCGAGTCGACTGGCCGCCGACACTGCCGGCCGCGCAACCTGGCGGTTCCATCTCGACGCACATCTGGCGGGCAAGCTGTTCGCCGGCATCCGGGTGGACATCGCTATAAGAAGTGAGGAGCTGGCACTGACGTGCACGCTGCTCCTGCCGGGAACTCTGGATTTCGCGGGCGTACCAGCCCGTTCGATCGAAGCCGTGGATCTGCGGCAGCACTTCGCCGAGAAGCTGCACGCCTTGACCCGCGACTACGGTAACCGGCCGAACACTCGGGTGAAAGACCTGGTCGACCTGGTACTGCTGATCGAAATGGGGCTGGCCGCCGATTCATCGCTGGTAGGCGCAGTACGACACGTGTTCACCATTCGTGACACCCACCCGATGCCGGGTCAGATCGCGGATCCGCCGCCGTTGTGGGCGGATGTCTATCCGGGCATCGCCCGCAGTTTGACCCTCGAAACCGAGCCGGAGCTGCCCGCCGCCCTGACACTGCTGCGCGCCTTCTGGCAGACCGCTCTTTCCGACACCACAGGACCGGACAACTGAGTTCCATGGCAACAAAGAAGACCAAACCCGTTCCAGACAAGCGCACCAGCCTTGCCGCCGTCATCAAGTCCGCGCGCGACATCATGCGCAAGGACGCCGGGCTCAACGGCGACCTGGACCGGTTGCCGCAGCTGTCCTGGCTACTGTTCCTACGCGCCTTCGACGCGCAGGAGGAGAACTACGAGTACGACGACCCCGACTACACCCCCGCGTTGAAGGAGGGGTTCCGCTGGCGTAACTGGGCGGGCGACTACCAGTTCACCGGCGACCATCTGTTGAAGTTCGTCAACGACGAACTGTTGCCGTATCTGCGCGAACTGAAGAGCGACCGGCCGGACGACCCCCGCAACGTACTGTCGGCGATCTTCAGTCAGCTGCACAACCGGATGCTGTCCGGGGTGCTACTGCGCGATCTGGTCAATGCGATCGACAAGATTGACTTCCACGGTCGCGACGATGTGCACACGATGGCGGTGCTGTACGAATCGCTGCTGAAGGAGATGCGTGACGCCGCCGGCGACTCAGGAGAGTTCTACACGCCGCGCCCGGTCATTGAGTTCATGGTGCGTCAGTCCTTCCTGGCGCTGGGCGAGTCAGTGCTCGATCCCGCATGCGGTACGGGTGGATTCCTGGTCGAGTCGCACAAGGAGCTGGCTGAACAGCTCAAGACGGACGAGAACGCGACTGTCGCCAATCTTCGGCTGCTGCACGACAGCCTCATCGGCTATGAGAAGAAGCCGATGCCGTATCTGTTGTGCCTGATGAACCTGCTGCTGCACGACGTGCACAATCCGCGGATCGTGCTCGGCAACGCGCTGGTCAAGATGCGCAACGACTCGTCGCCGAAGACCCGGGTGGATGTCGTCCTCACTCATCCGCCCTTCGGCGGTGAGGAGGAGGCGTCGGTCGCCCAGATGTTCCCGGCGGGCAAGCAGGTCAAGGAGACCGCTTGGCTGTTCCTCCAGGCGATCATCGACAAATTGAAGCCCGGCGGGCGCTGCGCGGTCGTCCTGCCGAACGGCTCACTGTTCGACAGTGTGGGCAAGTTGATCCGGTCGGAACTGCTGCGGGACTGCAACCTGCACACCGTCGTACGGCTGCCGCAGGGTGTCTTCGCGCCGTACACCCAGATTCCGGCGAACCTGCTCTTCTTCGAGAAGGGCACGTCTACGGAGGACATCTGGTTCTACGAGGTGGCGCTGCCGGAGGGGCGGCGGGGATACACCAAGACCAAGCCGATGCGGTCGGAGGAGTTCGCGGCCTGCGCTGCCTGGTGGGGCGGGAAGAGCCGGGAGGGCCGGGTCGAAAGTGAGCAGGCCTGGAAGGTCTCCGTCGGCTCAGTCCGGGAGGCCGGGTTCAATCTCGACATCTCGAACCCACATGTGGGGGAAGAGGCGGATCAGCGGACACCGGAGGAACTGGTGCGGGAGTTGATCAAGACGGAGGAAGAGATTCTGGGGTTGCTGAAGGAGCTTCGCGGAGAACTGGGAGAAGAGAAATGAACCCCCCTCTGCGCCCCCTCAGCGATGCCATCCGGCTCGATATCGATGAAGTTCTAGTGACGCCCGGGGAAGAATACCGAATCGCCGGGGTCTACGGGTTCGGGCGTGGCCTATTTGAGCGTGAATCAATCACCAGTGAAGGCACCAAGTATCCGAAGCTTAACCGACTCCATGAGAATCAAATCGTCATGAGTCGCCTAAAAGCATTCGAAGGAGCAATCAGCTCAGTTCCGAGCTCGCTCGACGGAGCATTCCTATCCCAGGAATTTCCCACATTCTCTGTGGATCCGACTGTGGCGGATGCCAGGTACATCCACCACTTCTGCTCGTGGCCGAAATTTTGGAAATCACTGAGCCAGGAATCCAAGGGGCTTGGCGCGCGGCGTGAGCGAGTATCCGCGGCGCGTCTGCTGTCCATCCTTGCACCGCTGCCCGAACTCGCCGAGCAACGCCGCATCGCCGCGAAGTTGGATGTATTCCTCAACCGTGTCACAGAACTTGAGAGCAGATCCCCGTCTCAGCGCGCCGACTCCACACAGGCTTCCGACATCGCTGCGATGAGCATCTACTCGGCCGGGATTGCAAACGGCTGGAAGATCCAGAATCTTGCCGAACTCGCTGAGATCAACCCTCGACCGAAACGGCCCGCCGGGGAAACTGAGGTCGCCTTCGTCCCCATGGCGGCCGTAAGTGACATCACTGGCACAGTAACAAACCCAGAATACAAAAGCGCTGCAGATGTCGGTTCAGGATATAAGCAATTCAAGCGCAATGATGTGATCTTTGCCCGCATCACTCCATGTATGCAGAATGGAAAATCTGCAATCTTCCGTAGCCCTCGTACCGATTTCGGGTTCGGGTCGACAGAGTTCCAGGTGATCCGCGCATTTGATGGAATTCTCCCGGAATGGATTCACCGGTTTGTCCGAACTCAAAGTTTCCGGACACTCGCCATGTCAAACTTCAGCGGAACAGCCGGACAGCAACGTGTTCCTAGCAGCTTCTTGGAACGAGCTAAGGTTCCTGTTCCGCCCAGCGAAGAAGCACAGCGAGCCGCTCTCACACAGTTGGACGCAATCGAGAAGCGACGGCTCCGCCTTCGGGAACTGCAGCTAGCCCAGCACGAACGTCTCAAAGCCCTCCGCCCCGCTCTCCTCAACGCCGCCTTCACCGGCCGCCTATGACCGCCCCTCCCCCCGTGCCCCGTCGCCACTCCTCGTCGGCGATCACCACGTAATCGAGGAACCGGAGCCCGACCATCGCCGCGCCCGCCTGGAGTTCACGGGCGGCGGCCTGGCCGGACTCCTCTGGGTCGGACAGCACACCAGGACGACTGCGGGCGACCCCGAAGCGGACTCCGCCCGCGGTCAGGACCATGGCCAGAATGGACTGCGTCCCCGCCTCCGGCGGCAGTAGCCCGGTCTTCAGCACACCTCCCCCGCTGTCGCAGATCAGCACGGCCACAGAACCGGTCGGCTCTCCTCGAAGCAACTGCGCCGCACACCGCGCCAGTTCCGCCGAACCGGAGATCCACTGTCTGCCTTGTGGTGGAACAGCCCGCCCACCGAGTTCGAAGGCGGCAACGACCCCCGCCGCCTTCGCCGGCCCGATCCCCGGCATCACACACAGTTGCTCGGCCGACGCCTGAGCAACCCCGTACAGCCCACCGAACCGCACGATCAGCCGGGCCGCCAGCTCGACCGCATCCACGCCTACCGCCCCGGTGCCGAGCAACAGAGCGAGAAGCTCACGGTCGGACAGTTTTTCAGCGCTCTGTGCCAGCAGTCGTTCCCGGGGTCTGTCCCGTACCGGATGCTCTTTGATCCGCATCGTCAGTCCGCCGAATCACGGTCCACCGGAAGGTCCGGGTCAAAACCGGCGGTCTCCCCAGCCTCGGCGACCATGGACAGCGTGTCAGAGTCTGACTCTCCTTCCGTGCCGATCAGTTCGACCAGTTTCTGTTGCAATGTCTCCGAGCGTGCCCGCAGGAACCCTTGGTAGTTGTCGTTCAGCGCGGCGTTGAAGGCGTCCTCGTCGATCAGGCAGGTCGCCGCCCGGCGCCGGACCTCCGCCTCTCCATCCGTGTCGCACAGGTCCTTGAGGTAGTCGGAGGGAGCGCGGTCCGTCACCCACTTGTTGGATATGGATGTGAGCATCACCAGGTTGGCGCACACGTTGGCGTCAGCCTCACCGATGCCATTCTTCCTGAGGAACGCCTTGGGGAAGAAGTGGTGGTACTCCTTGCCGTTCTCCCAAGCCAGAGCCTTGCCGACATCGATCGGCCGTCCTGAGCGAAGGTCCGCAGGGTTCTCGTACGCCAGGATCAGCGCGAGCAGTTTCGACGGGGCGTTCGTACTCCGGAACGCGCTGCGGCTCCACAGTGACGACCGTGGAATCGCCGTGGTGACTTCCAGTCCGGTTGTCTCCCCTGCGGCGAACCCGGCCACAGCTGCCTTGTCGGCAGCCATCCTGGCCTCGTTCCAGCCCTGGAAGTAGCCTCCGGCAGCCGTCGACCAGAACCACCGGCAGATCGCCTCGTACTGCCTGGCGGTCGGATTCGGGAGTTGACGGAAGATCTCCGCGAGCACAGCGAACTGGTTCAAATGGGGAAGCGAAGCCGCCTTCGGTGCCCGGATTTCCGTAGTGAGGAAGTCGACCGCGTGCCTCGCGCCCTTCGCGGCCTGCTCCACCGCAGCCCGCACCTCGACGCGGGTGATGCCCCGCAGATGGTCCATGTCCTTGCGGGAGAAACCAAAGCCAGCCGCTGCGGAGATGGACCGCAGCATGGTCTTGGTGTCGATCCGGCCGTAATTCTTCGCGTCGAGGACTTCGAGCAGCTCTTCGATCTCATTCTGGAGATCGAAGTCTGGCCGCCAGGTCGCCGCGCGCATGAGGTCGACCACGTCCAGCGGTGTTCCGGTGCTGTTGATGCGCTCGAAGACCTTAGCGACCTCGTCCACCGGCATCTCCCGCAGAGTGACTACCGGGATGACGTAGTTTTTGAACTGATTGAGCAGCCACTGCGCACGATCACGAAGACGCTTCTCAAGCCCCAGCTGCCGTCGCGAACTCATACGGATCCGACAGCAAACGTAGTCGGACCTGATGCGGCGGGGGATCATCAAGCGACTGACGATGGCAGAACTCTTCTGCCTCCAGGTCGTACACGATGTTCCACAAACTCTCCGGGTTCCCCTGCGCGTCCCAGTGGAGCGCACCACAAATCGTCGAGAGTCGCTGCTGCCCATCGAGGATGTAGTCAAACGGGTAGCCAGGGCGGTGTGGTTCCACTCCGAGGCCGGCGACCGACCGCTCAGCGACCAGTTGCTCCGTGCTCTGCCAGAGCAGAATGCTGCCGATCGGGTAGTTCCGGATCACCGAGTCAAGCAGGCTGAGGATCTGCTGCCGGTTCCACACGAACTGCCGCTGGAACTTGGGTAAAACGACCTGGCCGCTGAGGATCCGGTCGGCCAGCTTGGTCAGATGTGGGATCTCAGGTTGCGGATCCCAGATGCCGCTCTTCACTACAACCGTCGCCATACGCTCCCCCTCGAAGCAGCCCGGTCCAAAACCGGTGCCGTCATCCTAGGGAAGCCGACCGACAGTAATGTGACCCAATTAACAACAAAAAGGTTGGGCGGAGCTGTCTTCGCGACAACTCCGCCCAACCTCATCAACTGTTCAAAGATCAGCCCTGGTCGAGGTTCACCGCACGGGAGAACTCCGCGCCGATCTCGGCGGCGATCTCGGCGAGCACCGGGGCCGGCACCTCACTGTCGACGGTCAGCGCGACCAGCGCTTGACCGCCGCGGGCCGCGCGGGCGACCTGCATGCCGGCGATGTTGACGCCCGCCTCACCGAGGAAGCGGCCGATGGTGCCGACCACGCCCGGCTTGTCGGCGTACTGCATGAAGATCATGTGCTCGCTGAGCATCAGGTCGACGTCGAAGCCCTCGACCTCGACGATCTTCTCGACGTTCTTCGGGCCGGCCAGGGTGCCGGACACCGATACCTCGGAACCGTCGGCGAGGGTGCCGCGCACGGTCACCAGGTTGCGGTGGTCCGGGCTCTCCGACGAGGTGGTCAGGCGGATCTCGACGCCGCGTTCCTGCGCAAGGAGCGGCGCGTTGACGTACGAGACGCTGTCCTCGACGACGTCGGCGAACACGCCCTTGAGCGCGGCCAGCTCCAGCACCTTCACATCGTGCTTGGTGATCTCGCCGCGGACCTCGACGTCGATCCGCGCGGCCACACCCTGGGCGAGCGCGGTGAAGATGCGGCCGAGCTTCTCGGCGAGCGGCAGGCCCGGACGGACGTCCTCGGCGATGACGCCGCCCTGCACGTTCACCGCGTCCGGGACGAGCTCGCCCGCGAGGGCCAGGCGCACGGACTTGGCGACGGCGACGCCGGCCTTCTCCTGTGCCTCGTCGGTGGAGGCGCCCAGGTGCGGGGTGGCCACGACGTTGTCGAACTCGAACAGGGGCGAGTCGGTGCACGGCTCCTTGGAGTACACGTCGATCCCCGCGCCGGCGACGCGTCCCTCCTTCAGCGCGCTGTACAGCGCCTGCTCGTCCACGATGCCGCCGCGCGCGGCGTTGACGATGCGGACGGTCGGCTTGACCTTGCGCAGCGCCTCGTCACCGATCAGACCCAGGGTCTCGGGGGTCTTGGGCAGGTGCACCGTGATGAAGTCGGACTGCGCGAGGACGTCGTCCAGCGGCAGCAGCTTGACGCCCATCTGCGCGGCCCTGGCCGGCTGCACGTAGGGGTCGTACGCGATGACCGTCATGCCGAACGCCGACATGCGCTGGGCGACGAGCACACCGATGCGGCCGAGGCCGACCACGCCGAGGGTCTTCTCGGACAGTTCGACGCCGGTGTACTTGCTGCGCTTCCACTCGCCCTGCTTCAGCGCGGCACTGGCCTGCGGGATGTTGCGGGCGGTGGCGATCAGCAGGCCGCAGGCGAGCTCGGCGGCGGTGACGATGTTGGAGGTCGGGGCGTTGACGACCATCACGCCGGCCTTGGTGGCGGCGGAGACGTCGACGTTGTCCAGGCCGACGCCGGCGCGGGCGACGACCTTCAGCTTCGACGCGGCGGCGATGGCCTCGGCGTCGACCTTGGTTGCGCTGCGGATCAGGATCGCGTCGACGTCGGCGATCGCGGACAGCAGCTGGGACCGGTCGGCTCCGTCGCAGTGGCGGATCTCGAAGTCGGGACCGAGTGCGTCAACGGTGGCCGGGGAGAGTTCTTCAGCGATGAGTACGACGGGCTTGCTCACGTTTTTCCTTCGCAGGCAGCGGTGGTGGTAGGAGCCATCCGTCGGCGGACAGGGTCACCAAGGTGGCTCGGGGGCCGCGTGGAAGACGCACGACGCTGTGGGCCTGACGCGAAATCGAGTCTACCCAGTTCTTGTGAACGACTTCACACCTGTATCCGGTGTGGACGGTCACGTTGCTGGGCAGGCCCGGCGAAACTTACCTTCAGCAAGGGTATGCCTGCCGGGATTCGCCCGCAGTTCACCCGATAGTGCAGTCCGGGTACGTTTGCGTACGATTTCTGACACGGTGTCAATCAGCGGCCGGCCGGGGCCAGGAACCAGCCGATGGTGACTTTCCGTTGCCCGTTCAGATCAAGGATGACAACTTCGCCGGAGCCTGGCTCCGACAACACGATCCCCGAGCCGTACGGCAGGCAGCGGGGGTTGTCGGATATACCGTCGTCCACCTGGACCTCGGCCACCGGGGCGTTCTGCGAACCGCGCACCCACTCCACCGTCCAGTGCCCCTGCTGGTCGCAGCGGAACTCCAAGTGCACCCGTGAGACGAACAGCCAGTCGGCGGGCGTGACCAGATGGCAGCGGGCCGCGTCCCGGCCGACCGCGAGCAGCGCGCCCGGCTTCGTCTCGGCGCTGGCCATCACCATCGCGACGGTCGCGCCTTCGTCGGCCCCCGACATCGAGGCCATGTTCAGATCGAGCACAACTTCCCCTCTCCTCTTAGCCGGGCTCCAAGCGCGGACGTCATCCTCACGCCGCCTTCGCTTCGCTCAGGCGTCGCTCGGCGCCCGCGCGTCGCCCGGTCAAACCGCAGCCTCCGGCTGCGCTCGGGACGCTTCGCGCCCATCGCCTGCTGTTCACTCGCCGCTCAGCGCCGCTCGTCGCCCGGTCAAACCGCAGCCTCCGGCTGCGCTCGGGACGCTTCGCGCCCATCGCCTGCTGTTCACTCGCCGCTCAGCGCCGCTCGTCGCCCGGTC
>NZ_JBXAWK010000042.1:0-58944 GCF_057291755.1 Kitasatospora sp. UYEF31 | reverse complement strand
TCAGCCCCGACCCTGAGCACCAGTCCGCCCCGCCGACCAGGACTCCTCTCCCAACCCCAAGCGTCAAACGGGCATCAGGTCACATACCGCACTCTCAGTCAGGTAAGGCCGGTGGCGACTGGAGCTGGGCAGAGCACGGCGGACAGGCGTTGCGACCACTGGCCCTTGCTCTGGTCGAGGGCGACTTCGGCCAGGCGGAGGAGCTGGATGTCGGAGGTGCCGGCCGGGGCGAAGATGTGGTGCGCGTCGCGGAGGTAGCGCTCGAGCGGGGAGTCCGTCATCAGTCCCGCTGCGGCGTGGATCTCCATCGCGGCCCGGGCCGAGTCGAGCGCCAGCTCGACGTTGATGAGCTTGGCGTTCATCAGTTCGGCGTCGCAGGGTGCCCCGGCGTCCAGCAGATGGGCCGCGTGATAGGCAGTGAGCCGCGCCGTCATGACGCGCGACTGGATCTGGCCGACCTTGAGCTTGATGGTGGGCAGCTGGTGCAGGGGACCGTTGTAGCGCATGCGATCGCTGGTGAACCTGGTGGTCTGTTCCAGGATCGCCTGGTGGATGCCGAGGGCGACCGCGGTCAGATTCGGGCGCCCGTACAGAACGCTGGAGGAGTAGGCAATGTCCCTGCCGTCTCCCTCCTCGCCGAGCCGGTTGGCGATCGGTATGCGACAGTCCGTGAAGTGCAGCTCCCCGAAGCTGAATCCGTGCAGCCCGAGGGTTCTACCGTGGGCGGGCAGGGTCAGACCGGGGCGGTCGGACTCGACGAGGAACGCGGTGAGACCGCC
This sequence comes from Kitasatospora sp. UYEF31, assembly GCF_057291755.1. Taxonomy (NCBI): domain Bacteria; kingdom Bacillati; phylum Actinomycetota; class Actinomycetes; order Kitasatosporales; family Streptomycetaceae; genus Kitasatospora; species Kitasatospora sp. UYEF31. The sequence goes on along the minus strand of NZ_JBXAWK010000042.1, from coordinate 58,165 downwards.
GGAGCCCTCGCCGGTTCGGGCGACGACCCCGTGGAGGTCTCCGATGTGGGAGTTGCCGATATAGACCTTCCAGCCGTTGAGCACGTAGTGGCGACCCTCCCGGCGGGCGGACATCTGCATGCCCAGGACGTGGCTGCCGGCCTCGGGCTCCGTGACCGCGATGGTGGGCAGGCACGAGCCGTCCGCGACGCGCGGCAGCCATTTGCGTTTTTGCCCCTCGCTGCCGAAATGAATGATCTTGGCTGCGCCGAGCTGGGACGCCTGGACCATCGCGCCCATGGCGCCGCTGACGCGGGACAACTCTTCGATGATGATCGTCTTGGCGAGGTGGCCGGCTCCCATGCCGCCGTACGCCGTGTCAATGGTCGCGCCGACCCAGCCTTGTCCGGCGATCGCCGCCGCGAGCTCGGTCTCCACTGCCCCTGTGCGCTCCATGTCCGCCACACGCGGCGCGACCTTGGACTCCGCGAAACTGCGTACGGCGGAGCGGAGTTGGTGGTGCTGCTCTGTGAGGTAGGTGTCGGACATCTGGCGGGCTCCCCCCTTGATTGAGCGCTGGTGGCGTGTGGCGGCGCAGGTGTCGCCTGCTACTGCTGGTAGCGGGCACGCTGGTGCAGGAAGCTCATGACCTCGTCCCGGCGCTCCTTGATGAGCGCGAGCGAGTCCCGTCCCGTACTCAAGGGCTGTTCGATAGGTCCCACGAAGCAGATGGTGCCCAGCACGGTGTCTTCGTGGAGGAGGGGAGCGCCTGCGTAGGTGCGGATCCCGATCAGGTCCACGACCGCGTTGCCCGCGAACCGCGGAGAGGCGAACACGTCGGGCAGAACGAGAGCCATCCTGCGGTCCACGACCTCGGGGCAGAATCCGTGGTCGAGGGGCATGCTGCGTCCGACGGTCGGTAGTTCGCTGTCGTCGCCGGGTGTGTGCAGCCCGAAAAATTGCTGCTCGGCTCCGAAAATATTGACCATGGCGTAGGGCACACCGGCGTCCTGGGCCAGCCGTGTGGCGAAGCCGTCGAGTTCCGGGTCGGGCCCGGTGAGACCCAAGGCGCGCAGCGCCGCATCTCGGTCGGTGTGCTGGGCGGGGGTGCCGGCGGGAAAGGTCATACGGGGGCTCCCTGGGTCGGGGGTCGGTGACGCGCAAGGCCGTGTTCGACCAGGTTGATCAGGACTCTCACAGCGGATGTGTGCTGGCGAACATCGCAGGTCATTACGGGTATACGGGGGCTGAGTTCGAGAGCCTGGCGCACTTCCTCGCAGGTGTAGTGGTAGGCGCCGTCGAACTGATTGACGGCAACCACGAAGGGCATTTCCCGCCGCTCGAAGTAGCTGACCGCAGCGAAGGAGTCCTGGAGGCGCCGAGTGTCGGCCAGGACGACGGCACCGACAGCGCCGTACGCGAGGTCGTTCCACGCGAACCAGAAGCGCTCCTGACCGGGCGTGCCGAACAGGAAGAGGATCATGGGGCGTGGCTCACGGAAGGTGATCCGACCGAAGTCCATGGCCACGGTGGTGGTGGTCTTGTTCGACATTCCGTTGAGGTCGTCGATGCCCGCGCTGGCTACGGTGATGACTTCTTCCGTCGTCAGCGGCTGGATCTCGCTGAGTGTGGCGACCATCGTGGTCTTGCCCACGCCGAAGCCGCCGGCCACCACGATCTTCAGCTCGGCTTCGGGGATGCGTGCGCCCCTCGCGCCCACGGGGTCAGAGCCGATTGCGTAGGCCATGAAGCAGTGCCTCCAGTAGTGATACATCGTCAGCGGCGGAGCCTGAGGGGTTCGCCAGAGACAGTGCTTGGCCGTCGAGGAGATCCCCGACCAGGATCTTGACCACCTGGACGGGCTGGTGGAGCAGGGCCGCGATCTCGGCGACGGAGCGGGCAGCGCCGCTGCAATGCAGCAGCAGAGCCTCACTCTCGGGACTCAGCAGGACCTGCTGGGCAGCGGCCCTGGTGATCAGACAGGTGGTGAGGTGCAACGGATGTCTCGAACGGGTGCGTCCCCCGGTGATCGTGTAGGGGCGTACGTCCCCTAGGGAACTGTCGGACCATCCGCCGCTGGCCGTCACGTCACAGCACCTGGTCGAACGGGTTGCTGCGGGCCTGAACGATCAGGTGCTCGTCCAGGCCCTTGATGAGCTTGTCCATCTCGTAGCCGACCTGTCCTGGATCGGCCTCCGGGGTGACCAATACGGCCAGAACCGTGCTGACAGCCGCTTCAGTCGTGAAGCGCGCCCCGGCGCTCATCACGAAGAGTCTGCCTGCGTCGTGCTCCACGACGATCTGGCGGACGCCGCCTTGAGCGTCCTTGAACTGCTGGCGAGCAAGTGAGTACAGCCCGACGATGACAGCGGCGAGGTTGTCGGCGTCATCGACCGACTGTTCGGTGTAAGCCAACTTCAGTCCGTCCCCTGCGGCCAGGAGCGCTCGGACACTCCCAGGGGCCCTATTGATGAATCCGGTGAGTAAACCGCTCAGCTGGTCGCGCGCGGGCAAACTGGTGCTGGTGAAACCGTCGTTCTGCATTGATCTCTCCTGCGTCGAGGCGGCGGGGATATTGCGGGAGGGGTGCGTCGCGCGATGCTCAACTGCTAGTCGGCGGGGACTCCGGCTCGTCACCGGACGGTCTGCGGGACGTGAAACTGGCCATTAGGTCACTGGTCGCGCTGCCGGCGGGTGCCTGTTGTCGCGGAGGGACGCGCCTCTCGGCCTGGCCCCGCCGGGGCAGGGACGGCCTGCGGCCGTCTTCGACCAGTGGGGCCGCCTGGGCTTCCGCAGGGAGCGCTGATGGGATTCGCCGTGGCAGTTGGGTGGTGTCCTCCGGATGAGGCGCTGGCCAGGCCTGGTGCAGAGGACTGGAAGGAGAGGGCGTGCTTGGTCCCTCCACGGCGTGTGTATGCGCGCGCTCCGCGTGAGGGGCGACGAGAAGACCCGGAGGCAGGACTACGACCGCCCGGGTGCCCCCGACGATGTTGGGCGCCAACGTGATGGTGATCTTGTGCCGTTTGGCGAGGAGAGCGGCCACCAGAAGGCCGATCTGGCCTTCCCGGAGGCGGGCGCGGGGATCTTCTGCTTCAGGGGCGGCGAGGAGACGGTTGAGCGCTTCCCGCTTCTGCTGCGACATCCCCGCCCCGCGGTCGAGCAGCTCGATGGCTATTCCCTCGCCGACCTGATGGGTGTGCACCTCCACCTTGTCGCTGGAGAAGTCGGTGGCGTTCTCCATCAGTGCTGCCAGCAGGTGTACGACATTCGGGCTGACGTAGCCGGGCAGTGCCGCCGTCTGCTGAGTAAGCGCCACACGGACCCGCTGGTAGTCGGGGATCTCCTGGACCGCACGCCGGATCGCGGTGGCCACCAAGATGGGTGCGCTGTCGCGAGACGGCGGGTTGCCACCCAGGACGGCCAGGCTTTCCACGGCGCGCCGGATCTGGGTCAGCAGGTGGTCCACGCGGAACAGTTCGTCCATCAGCTCCGGATCTTCGACGTTCCTCTCAACTTCGGTGATCATGGTGAGGCTTCGGTTGACCAGGCTCTGGAGACGGGGAGCGATGGACTTGAAGATCTCGGCGAGTTCCGCCTCGTCGTTCAGCTTCCGGTGCTGGCGCGTCGCGGCCACCATCACGGCTTGCCACGCTTGCGCGAAGGCCTGCTCCAGGAGGTTCATTGCGTCGATGCGCAGGTCGCCCACACGAGGGTGTGCGACAGGCAGCGTGAAGTTGGTGTGCGCGACACCCCGCTGGGCCTGGTCGGCAGCCCAGCGGACGCCCTGCATGCCCTTCTCGACGGCGGTGATGACGTCGCTGAAGGCTGCGAGGGTATCGTCTCGCTCGGCCCGGATCTCCTCAGTGCGTGCTACCACCTTGCGGGCACTGAGCGAGCGTGCGCCGGCCCACCACAGGAGACCTCCCATTGCGGCACCCGCCGCGAAGATGCCGATCGGAGCGGGCAGTACGTTGAGGCTGTCGAGGAGCCACCCACTCCCCATGGCAGCGCCCGAGAGGGCGCTGGCTGTAGCCGCCGGGGGGAGACGCAAGGTGTCGCTGGCGTGCGCCCGGTGACGACGGGCAGTCGCGGCTGTGGCCTGCGAGGCATGGTCAGACATGACAAACCGCCCGGGCGCGGACGTTGAACGGTTGGCGTACCGCAGTACGCATCCGCGCACGCATCAGGCTGAGGCGGTCGCGCAATGCCCCCGGGGCGGTGGTCGGGGAAGCCAGCGGCTCGGGCGGGGTGACCCAGAAACGGTTGTGACAGACAGACTGATACCCGTGCATTACGCACTGCAGAGTCGATCCCGTGCTGCACACCGAATGCGCGGCGCCCCATCGGTCCGCGGTGCCGGACTCGACCGGGACGAGCAGCATCCGGTGGCCGATGCAGCACAGCAGTGGTCCGACCCCTTGCGCCGTGTCGATCATGGTGTCGATCGCGGACATGCCGAGCCCCATGCTGACGCGGACGATGTCGAAGTCGCGCGGCAGTGTGGGTGGGAGGGGCGTCTCGCCGAAGCGCAACTGCCAGGGGTGGCGAGTGCTCAATAGGGGAGGAGTCATCAGCTCTCCGGTCAGGACGGGGCTTCCGTCGGACGGCTTCGGTCAGCGCGGCAGCTGGGCGGCCAGGATGATCGTGGTCAGGGCAGGCGCGAACGTGATGATTCGTACGGCGTTCCCGCTGGGGCGTGCCGATCGTCTTCGGACTCACGTGGATCCGTACGTCATCGGTCGGCTAGAGAGAGGCCACCGGCGGTGACGGTCGATCCGGTCCTACTAGGGTCCGGAACCGTTCGAGGCTGCCCTGCGGGAGGCCAGCGCCCTGTCTTCGAGCCGTACCCTCGGCGCCCGGAAGTAGGTCGTGTCAGGTAACTGCTGACAGCGTCTTCGTCCGGGTCGCGTAGGCCGTAGAATCGCTGGCGACCCCATGCGTTGTAGTGCGCCGGCGGTCGGTCGCCCCACTCGACGACTGCGCCACGGCTGGAGAGCCCGGGGAAGCCCGAGCGGCCCGTCAAGACCATCACAGTGTCCTTGGCGAATCTCTCACCGAGAACGTGCAACTCACCACCTCGGCGCCCTTCACCCACTGGAACCGCCAGCAGGGGGAGCCGATAGATCGCGACGGCGACGGCGTCCCGCAGTAAACCCGGATTGGCAAGTCGGCGGGCCCAATGCTCGAAGTCGACGGCCTCTTCGGGAGGAAGTAGACGGACGCTGAGGTTCATTTGTTCACCTCCGCTGGTCCAATTCCAACGTGCGGGAGGGGCCGTCTGGGAGAGATGACTCGCCCGTCCGGCAGAATGGCCCCTGTGTCATCGAAGGAAAGCACCCCGTTGCACAGAAGGCTGTAACCGAGCTCAGGATGATGTGCGAGCACCTGCGCCGCCGCGTGATCTGTGGCACTGGCAGGCGGACACTCCGGCTGATGCAAGCACGCCAGCCCGATCTTGCCCATTTCGGCGAGCACGACCCGGACTTCCTGCGCGAGCGTGCGTAGGTGAACACGCGACTGCATGAAGTCGTCGGGTGCCTCGACGCCCGCCCGGTTCCGAGCGGCCTCGATGGCATCGGCGAGCGAACTGCAGGCCGTCGCTGCGCCGGAGACTGGTCCGAGCTGCATCAGATGACCGCGCAGACGAAGCACCAGATCGTGGACGTCCTGATCGCACTCCGGAACGCCGGATTCCTCGTCGAGCACCAAAGCGATGGTCTCCCTGGCGGAGATGACCACAGAACGGGTCCCCGGGGGAGCGCTCTTACCGCGGCCTCGGGCGGTTGCGCGTGCCAGTTCGCGGATGCTCATGATCAACTCCTTTGCCGAGGGAACGCGGATGGCCATCGGTGGCACGAGACGGACAGGGGAGATAGCTGGCCGATGCAGACAGACCACGGCCGCACATCGGGGACCCAGACGGTAGGCGCGAGGACGCGCGCGGGTGTTCACCGCTGTGAACCCTGTGGCTCAGGGCAGTCGCTACGCCTGACCTCGCCGAGAAAGCGGAGCCCGAGTGTCAGACATCGACCGGGAGGCAGCGTGGTGTCCAATACCAGCTTTGGTTCTGGGATCGTCTCGGCTCGCTGCTCGATCTCGTCGTAGCGGTCGGCACTGAGTTCCGGAGTTGCCGAAACAACGGAGGCACGGCTGCGCTCCACCGATCGCTCGATAGCGACCGCCTTCGGGCAAACGCACTCGATGATGCGTAGCGGCTGGCCGAGGCCCGAGGCGAACTGCCGCAGTGCACGGACATCGCAGGCGCGGGTGAAGGGCCGACCATCGAGGACCACCACACTGGCTGGCTTCGTCTCGAAATGCCACACCGCCGCCTGCAACACGATCTCAAAGACGTACTCGCCTTGCTCGGGAGAGGGTATGAGGTGCGTCGATGGGAACAGGTGCTCGCGCAGAGCGGCCTTGTCAAGGAGAACGGCTGAGAGCTTCCCGGCCAGGTGCCTGGCCATGGTCGACTTCCCCGTTAACGGCAGGCCGGCCAGAGCGACGATCATCTACGTTTCCCCCGTGTTGCATCGGTTGTGTAGTCGTGCGGATGGCTGTGGGGCTCAGGCGGACGGCCGGAGACAGCTCGCCCCGGGATGAAGGAAGAAGGCCCAGACGCCCTTCCCTGTCGCGCTCGTCTCGGTCCGCGAAACACCTCTGCGCGGTTCTGCGGTCCAGGCATCGGCCTGTTTGCTGACGAGGTACAAGCCGCGTCCGCTTGTAGCTCTTGTGGGCGGTCGGGACTTGATCATCGGAGGTGTCAGCGAGTTGTCGGTCATCAGTACGCCGAGGGCCATGCCCTTACGCAGAACGAGCGTCAGGGTGACTAGCTCGCTCTCTCCGGGAGGCCGGGTGCGGGCGTGGTTGATCGCGTTGCTGACCAACTCGCTGACCACCAGGACCACGCGGTCCACGAAGACATCCGCGTCCCGGCCTTCGCACAGCCCCCATCCTTTGAGATGGTCGCGGGCGAACCGCCGCGCAACGCCTGCGGACCGCGGCTCGCATTCGACATCCACGGCAGCCAGTTCCGTGTCCTCCCCCAAGGTCAGGACGCTCATGAACTCTGCGGGGGTGATCGTCATGGCGTTCATACCGTCACCTGCCGACATCCGGAGCCGCGCTCCCGGGGCGGTATGCCCACATGCCGGGGTACAGCCCAAGAGGATTCATGGGAGGTGTGCGATCCCACCAGGGCTGCGGCAACCATGTGTGTCCCTCTCCTGAGCGCTTCAGTACCGGTTCCTCAGCCCGCCAACGGGAACCAGCCGCTTCGAGCGGCTGGCAAGCACGGTCCTGAGGAGATCCGAGACGTGCAACATTCACCGAGCCGGGGCTTCGCCTCAACCGTGAGGAGTCGCGGTTCCGTGACTCGCAGACCGGGTAATCACGGTTTTCTGCGGTGAACCGTGAGGAAGTCACGGGTTCTTGACACAGCGTGTCGACTTCATCACTACGCTCACCAAGGAGCCAACCCGGAGAAGGGCCCGAGAGATGGAACAGCGCTCGACGCCGCACGGCCCGTCCTGCGCCAAGCGCATACGCCAGGCGGCCACACAGAAGGCATGGACGGTGGGGCAGACAGCGCTCGCCATTCACGAGTGCTGCCGCGTCAGCAAACTACGCGCGCACCGGCTGGCGAATGGCCTGACGCAGCGCGAAGCAGTCGACCGACTTCGGACCTTGGCGCAGAGCGCAGGTCCCGGTGCCCCCCGGACAGATGCCGATCAGCTCCGGCTGTGGGAGACGGGTGGCCACCAGCCTCGTGCGGCAGCGGTGGACCTCTTGTGCCAGCTATACGAGAGCGACCCGTTCGGCTTGGGGCTCGGGCCCGGCCCCGATCCCAGGAGCCGGCATCAACAACCGGCGGCACATCAGGGGGTACTCGTGCCCGCTGGCTTCGGGCCGGTGGCACCCGCCGAGGACTACGCAGCTAGTCAGGCAGACCCCTTCGCCGCACGCGTGGACGCTGCCCGCCGCTCGGTCGACCGCACGCTGGCCGCATCGAGCGTGAGTGTCGGACAACTGGACATGCTCGACGAACGAATCCTGTGGGTACGCCAGCAGTACGTGTACACCCCGCCGGCGCCGATGCTCCAGGTGCTACTCGACCATCTTGATGAGGTGAAGGATCTCGCCGCCGATCGGCAGCCCGCAGCGGTGCAGGTGCGGCTCTCGGAACTGACGGCGCTCCTGTCCACGCTCGTCGCCGACGCCCTGATGAAGCTGGGGAGCCTGCCTCGGTCGCGCGCTTGGTACGACACGGCACGAAACGCCGCTGACGACAGCGGAAACGTCGAACTGAGAGCACGGGTGAGGGCGCAGGCGGCCATGCTGCCGTACTACTACGGTCCGCTGGAGGCAGCCGTTTCACTGGCTCGGGAAGCTCGCTTGATCTCCCGTGGTCGCCCCACCGCGACCGGTGCGTTCGCCGCGGCTGCAGAGGCGCGCGCGCTCGCACAGCAAGGCGATTCCATGGGTGCCGAGGCCGCGGTGCGGTACGCCCTCGCCACCTTCGAGCAGGTCGAACCTGGAGATGACAACGATGCCTTCGCCTTCCCAGAAAGAAGGCTGTTCCTCTATCTGAGCGGGACGTATACGGCCCTGGGGCGCAGCAGGCAGGCCCGAAAGGTGCAGGCCGAAGCGCTCGCCCTCTACCCGACGGGAAGCTCGGGAATCGATCCAGCGCTTCTCCACCTGGAAGCGGCGATCTGTCTGGCACAGGACCGGAGCCCGACCGAGGCCTGCCAGCTCGCCGGGGCTACGTATCTTCGAGTACCGCCGGCGCATCGCACACCCATTCTTGAGGAGCGTGCCAGACAGGTCATCGGAGTGCTCCCACCTGCAATAAGGAGCAGCCGAGCCGCTCGCGAACTCGACGAAATCCTGGCCTTACCGCCGGGGCAGATGTGACAGTCCGGCGTCCGGTCAGCCAGCCTTGACGCTATGACAGCACCGGCGCCGATCCACGGCGGTTTCGACGAGTCCGAGATGCATCACGTCCTGGACCGCGCGTGCGCGGTCGTAGGACTCGACAGCACCATCGCACGGCTGCTCCGCGGCCACACCAATGCCGTCATACTGCTGGCCGACGCGCCGGTCGTCGTGAAGATCGCCCGCCGCGGTTCGCGCGCCGACGATGTCGAGCGCACCGTACGGTTCGTCCGCTGGCTGATGGATGGTGGGTTCCCCACCGTCCCCTTGCACCCGGGGGTCGAGCAGCCAGTCGTCATCGACGGCCACCCGGTGACCTTCTGGACCTACCTACCGCAACCCGAGCGCCCGGTCTCGGCGGCGCAGATCGCCAAGCCCCTCTACGCGCTACACACACTTCCGGCGCCGACCTTTCAGCTCGGGCACCACGACAACGTGCGGGCGATCCGCGCGTCCATCGCAACCACGACCTCCTTGCCTGCAAGCACTCTTCAGTTCCTCACCGACAGAGTCGACCGGTTGGAAGCCGATCTGGCCACAGTAGAATTCACGCTTCCCGAAGGCGTTCTTCAAGGTGACCCTCAGCACCGCAACGCCTTGCACGACGGAGATGACGCGGTCCTGTGCGACTGGGACACCGTCGCCTTCGGCCAGCCCGAATGGGACCTGGTCACTGTCGAAGTCCATTGCAGGCGCTTCGGTTACGGTCAACTCCACTATCAGCAGTTCGCAAACGCCTACGGCTACGACGTGTCCCGGGGGGCCGGATACCCGACACTGCGTGACCTCCGCGAGCTGCGGATGATCACGACCAACGCGAGGAAGACTGCGCATACTCCAGGAAGCCTGGCGGAGGTCGAGCGCCGCATCGAGGGTCTCCATCACGAGGACGCCCATCTGCCATGGCACATCCTGTGACCGGCTGATTGAGCGAATACGACGGCGCGTCGCCGGTGACCCGGACCCGGAACTCGCAGTGCCCACTCCGTGGTCGGGCGCCCGCTAGTCCGTCGTCAGTTCCGCGACACGAGCCATTGCCTGCGCAGCCGCCGCCGTTCGCGCGGGTGGGATGTCGTCCGCTTCGGCCAAGTCTCGGATGTCCCCGAGGAGAAGTCGAAGGCGGGAGGCCAGGGCGTTCCGTTGTACCTCCGTGTGCTTCGGCACCTGGAGGAGGTCGGCGATCTCCTCCAGGTCCTCCTCTACGCTTTCGTCCGTGGCCAGGTCGCTCTTGCGCGCAAGCATGGCCTCAGCCGCTTGTTTGAGCATCGTGTGTCGATCCGCGACGACGTGGGCCCGCCTCTTGCGCACTCTCAGGGTCTCCGGTTCTCGACGCTCATCGGGCTGAAGATCGGCCGCGACTTCGAGCCTCTGCGCCCGGCACATGGCCCCGTTCGCGGTTTCGACCCCCATCATGGGCGCCAGCTTCTCCCAGGGGAGTCTCCTCTTCCGCCCCTCCTTGATGCTCCGCCCGTCGGTGATCGCCTTCAGCTCGCATGGATCGAGCGACTCCCGGATGTAGCGCACGAGGATCAGACGGAGACGCGTGCTCTCGACGCGAGCGTCGCTATCTCGGAGCGCCATGGCGCGGCGGCCGGCGTAGGCGAGAACTCCCAGAAGGTCCTCTGGTGCCGGGAACTTCTCCTTCTCCTCGTCATCAGCGCGGTCGTGAAGGGCATAGAGATCGGCCACCATCTGGGCGATGCTAATGGGACCGAGGGGTTCGGGACGTCCGAGGGGCATGGCTCATATCCTGACTCAAAGCATCACCAGACTGGTGATGTACGCGTATTCGGAGCCTCCGGACGCCCCTCTCCAGCAGGTTGTTCGACACCCTTAAGTTACCCGTAAGTTTCTGTGTCTTCGCAGGTCAAACCCCATAAATCTCCTCGCCGGGACGCTATCCTGACTGCACGGCACGGAGGACCCAGGCGGCAGGGACCGCTTCGATGGGCTTCACTACCAGGATTGCGGCAAAAGCAAAGAACTAGTCAAGCGCTAGGGCTTTCAACGTCTAGCGCACTAGACCTTGCACTAGCGTGGCCACTAGAGGTCTTGGAGTGGTCGACCTTGAAGCTCCTCGCGTCGGCTTGCTTGGACAACGCACAGCTTCAGCGCGTGTCGTTCCCGTGAGGTTCTCCAACCTGTCACATACTTGGCGGCACCTCCTCTTCCTTGACTTGCAACGCCTGTATGCTCAGGGACCGCACGAGGTAAGCCCTTACGCTAACGGCTGCCGTTCAGGACGCGCGTGACGGAACCTCTCAACGCATGTTGACAGGGCCCCCGTAGGCCGTCTGCCTGGCCGGTGCTCAGCCCTTAGATCACGCGTAGCGAGAGGAGACCGTGTTGCCCACCACGACAGCCACATTCGAGGTTGCAGAGCTATCTGCCCTGCAAGCGGTGATGGAGCGCAGGCTCGCTGCCGCGCAGTCGTCGACGTATCAGCGCAAGGTCCTGGTCATCATCAACGGCAAGGGCGGCGTCGGGAAGTCGAGCTTGGCTGCTGCTGTGGCAGTGGCCTTCGCGTCCATCAACTACAAGGTGGCGCTCGCCGAGCTGGACCCCCAGGGAAACAACGCCGAGGACCTCGGCTTCCTCGGCAATGAACTGGACGACGGCGGGCAGGCCCAGGCGGACGCCATCCTCAACGGCAAGACGCTCGTTCCGACCGGGCAGGCGCGGACCAACCTGGACGTCATCCCGGGTGGCGAAGTCCTCGAAGAGGTAATCGAGGAGCTGTACATCCAGAGGCGTCTCGCCAAGCGCAGCGACGACCCGCAGGTCCGAGACGCGTGGATGTCCATGTACGCGGCGGCTATAGAGCCTCTCCGCAAGTCGCACGACCTGGTGATCCTCGACGTTGCACCTGGCTCTGCCCCACTGCAACTCCAGGCATTGGCTGCCGGTGACATGGTGCTGATCCCCGCCAAATCAGACCCTTCGTCTCGCAAGGGCCTGCGCACCGTGGCCGCAAGGATCGGGCAGGTTTACCCCCACAATCCGATGCTGCGCCTCCTCGGGGTGGCATTGTTCGGCACCAACTCCAGCGCCACACGCGTGCAGCAGAACATCCGGGATCTGCTGACCGCTGATCTCCGCGGTGGCGCTGACGTCTTCGGTACGGCCATCCGTCACGTCGAAGCAGCGGCTGTGGCCTGCCGCACGGCCGGCCTCGTTCCCCAGGAGCTGCGCAACGCCACCGGGGTCGATGTCGACCCCTCGGTGATGAAGTCCGTGAAGGCGCTGGCGAGCGACTACCAGTCGCTGTCGATGGAAGTCCTCCAGGCGATCACGAAGGCGAACCAGGGAGGTAGGGCGTAATGGCCACCAAGGCAGATAGGCAGGCCAAGGGCGCCAAGCAGGGCGGGCTGCCTGATGACGACGGGCTGGACATCTTCGCTCAGATGGCTGCACAGGCCCTCGGTGCCCCTTCCACACCCGTAGATCCGCCTGACGAGCCAGCAGAAGCCCAAGGGGCAGAGGCTGTCGTCCCGGCGCAAGCGGCTAATCCTGAGACACAGGAGCCCGGAACCGAGACCGCTGCGGAAGCCGAAGCCAAGGCCGACGCCGAGGAGAAGGCCGCCGCCGACGCCAAGGCCGACGCCGAGGAGAAGGCCGCCGCCGACGCCAAGGCCGACGCCGAGGAGAAGGCCGCCGCCGAAGCCGAGGAGAAGGCCGCCGCCGAGGAGAAGGCCGACGCCGAAGCCAAGGCCGACGCCGAAGCCAAGGCCGACGCCGAAGCCAAGGCCGACGCCGAGGAGAAGGCCGCCGCCGACGCCGAGGAGAAGGCCGCCGCCGAAGCCAAGGAGAAGGCCGCCGCTGAAGCCAAGGATCGCCGCACGGATCCGGAACCCGACGAGAATGCTCAGCCTCGCCCACAGTCAGCGTCCGGCGACAACCGCTTTACCCAGGTGACCTCGCTCGTGGCCGTCGATGTGATTGAACGCTTCGAGCAGTACCAACTCCGGGAGAAGATCAGCACCCGAGAGGAGCCTTCGAACACCTACGTCGTTCTCAAGGCTCTCAATACGGCGTTCGCGAACAGCCGCTTCCGGACGCTGCGAAATGCCCTTGAGCCGGAGGAAGAGCCTGGTCAGCTGCTGTCGCTCCACGCGCCTGGGCGTCGGACGAAGAGGACCAAGCGGAAGACCGATCAGCTTTCGTGGCGGCCCACCTATGGCGACCTGGCCGTAATAGACCCCATCTGGCAGGATCACGGCTTCCCGAACCGGTCCAAGTTCGTCGAGTCGCTCTTGGACGACTTCCTTCCGCCGCTCGATGTCTCGCTGCCTGAGACGAAGAAGGCGAAGAGGGGCTGAGCAGGCCCTCGAAGAACCGACAGGGCCCTGGGCGCAGAATCACTGAGATTCCGCGCCCAGGGCCCTCTGTTCGTGTACCCGCGGCTCGTATGCCCTCGTTGCTACCTCATCAAGGCGAAGGTAGTCGCCGCCGAGACCGCGCCCAGCGCGGTGCCGACAACCACCTGCAGGGGCGTGTGGTCCTTGAGCTCGACCCGAGACCATCCGACGAGGAGGACCAGTACGTACCCAAGCAATGCCCATGGCCCATAGGCCAGGGCCAGCATCGCGACGCTGCCGGAGGACACCGCAGCGTGAACGCTGACCTTCCAAGCCGGTGTGATGGCCAGCAGCACTGCGAGGGTGACGAGCATCGCGGCGATGAGCGCGATCATCATCCGGGGAGCTCCGAAGACCGCCATGAGGACGATGCCGGTGGCGACCGAGGCGATGATGAAGATCATCACGAAGACGCGCTGCTGGCGCTGACCGAGGTGTCGGTCAGTCCACCGGCCTCTGCGTATGCCGTACTTGATGAACAGCACCGGAATGACGGCCGCGAACAGGCAGCCGAGCAGGCCCCAGGCGATCCCCGCGAGGCGGCCGGCGTGCCAGCCGATGAGGATCGTGTCGGCGATGATCCATGTCTTCGGGTCCAGGCCGTCGGTGATCATGCGGGCGGGCCGGGACTCGGCTGGCTGGGTGTGCGCGGTGGTCACGCGGCCTCCTGTCGTGCCGTGATGAGGAAGTCTTCTGCGGCGGGGGAGTGGTACGCCTCAGCAAGGTGAAGGAGCCGCTCGACCTCGGCGTCGAAGTCGATGTCGTCGATGCCTTCGGCGGTCTCCTCGGGAGCGGCGCGCACGGGGGTGAGGCCATCGACCTTGGACTGCCTGGCGGCGCGTAGCCAGAGTGCTTCTGCGGCTGCGCCGTCGTCGTTCAGGCCCGCGGCCTCGGCCTCGCGCTGAGCGAGTTCGCGCAGCTCGTCGGTGACGTACGGGGCCAGGGCGAGGCCGGCGTCTAGGATCTCGATCACACGGCGGTGAAGGCGCATGCGGGGTCCGCGGGGGAGCCGGGCGACGAGCTCGATGTCGGGGACTGCGGCGATGAGGTCCTGCCACAGCGGGCGGAGCAGCTGGAGGTTGCGCCAGTCCTGGACCGTGCGCCAGGCGACGCCGAAGGCCGGGATGCTGGATCCGATGAGGATCAGTCCGATGGCGACGTCTTTGAGTAGGTCCGTCAGGTTGTCGGCGGTTGCGTCGGTGGTGTTGGTCGTGATCCCGACAAGGCGCAAGGCCATATAGGCGGCCCGTACGAGGGTGTAGAGGACACCTACGGCGGTTCCTGTGCCGAGAAGGCGAAGGCCGGTGCGGAGCCAGCGTGTGACGGCATGCCGTGCACTTCCCCAGAACAGCCAGGTGGCCGTGGCCATGGCGATACCGAGGTAGACGACGAAGACCGTGTAGTAGGCCGTGGCCGAGAAGACGCCGACGTTCTCCTCGAAGAAGTCCGTGGCCTCGGTGCTGCGGGGTATGAAGGTGAAGAGCACAGCCATCAGCGCCATGGCGATCAGCGTGATGGCGTGGCGGGTCCGGAAGCGGCGCCCGTTCTCGGGGCGCGCGATGGCGATGACGAAGTCGAGGACGGCGCCGGCCGCGATGATCCCGAGCCAGTGCTTGATCAGAGTGCTGAGGTTGATGATTCCGGTGCCGTGGTCGAGCCCGTGCATGACTGCGGGGATGCGTAGGGTCATGGAGAGCGTCAGGCCTGCGAAGGCGACCCACAGGGCCCGTTGTTTGACGGTTCGCACGGCCGAGGGGGCGCGCCAGAGTGTCACCGTCCAGAGCATGATCAGGACGGCGGTTTCAAGGTTTTTCACTTCACGACCAGGTATTTCTCACGGGATGCCCGAGTGCGTCATGGAGGCGTACAAGGCGGTCCGCGGCCTCGGCGGAGGTGGAGTGCGCCGTGTAGCGGCTGGCCCGCTCGTGAATGAGCGTGGCCAGGGTCTCTGCAGCCCGTTCCTTCGGGGTTGAAAACTTGCTGCGCCCAGCGAGGTGGGCGATGCGACCGAAGTCGAGGCCGAGTTCGTCGTCGATCGGCTCCGTCATGCTGGCCATGGCCCGGATGCGGGCGGCCTCGGCGCGGATGACCGCGGCGACGGGCAGTTCGGGGCGGTCGATGCCCGCGATGGCCGTGTTGGTGCGGGCGAGAAGGCGCTGGAAGTGCTCGGCTACGCGGACGACGTCATGCTCGGTGGCGTCTTCCGCCGCTTCGAGTTCCGGAGCCACGTGCCCGAGCAGCATGTGCGAGATCTCGTGGAGGACGATCTGCACCTTGAGGATCTCGGCGGCGACCGCGTCGTAGAAGACGAGGTCGGCGACGTCGAGGCCGATCCAGATCCCGCAGGGCAGTTCTGGATCCGGCGGTCCGTCGAGGGGGAGCAGGAGCAGGGGCCGGCCTCGCTGTTCGGCGATGCTGTCGCAGAAGCGCTCGAGGTCGAACGGTTGGGGGATCTGGAGCTGGTCGGCGATGGCGACGCACTCGTCATCGACCCGATTCCACCAGCGCATGTTCTTCCTCACCGTTCCGGGACCCGGAAGGTAGATCATCCGTTTCGAGCCGTTCGCCACTAACCGTCGCACTGTCGATCGGTTTGTAGCTTAAACGGAAGTGCCGCCAGGGACGAAAAGGGGCGTTTTGCTACACCATCTCACCCCGATTCGCGCCCGTTTTGGCTGTGATGTGTCTCTCAGGCTCCCTTCCGGCGGCGCCGCTTGGGAGCGGTGACGTCGGGGAGGCCTTCGGCCTGGCGAAGCTGGCGGATGAAGCCCGTGGCGCTCCGCATGGCACCGGCGGACAGGCCGCTCAGGCGAAAGGCGACGGCTTTGACGTTCTCGTCCTCCAGGACCTGGGCGAACTCGTCGTGCGCGGCCGCCTTGTCCAGCTCTTCGCGCATCTCACGGATGCGCGTCTCGATCCGCGCCTCGATCGCACCAGCGTTCTCGCCGTCGACGAGGTAGCTCGCCTTCACCCCGAAGAAGGTGGCGACAGCCCTGAGCGATTCCACGCCGGGGTTGGTGTTCGTCCCGCGGTGGATGGTCTGGACGGTCCCGTGCGACACCGACGGGCCGTCCTGCTTCCTGGTGCCTTCCGCGATCTCCGCGTAGGTGTAGGGCCCTCGCCCCGCCGGGTGGATCGTGCGAATCAAGAAGTCGAGACGCCCGGCCATGGTCTGCCGGTCGGTGGGGTTGTCCTCACCCGTCACCGTGATCACTGCTCCTCGCTCGCTGCCGGTCTTCGTTCATTTCTGAACCACTCTCCATTATTTACCCAACTAGATGATGCGTGTCACATGAACCGGCGAACTAGATCTAACAAGCTTGACAGCCCCCCGAGGGTGCCACGTATGTTCGGTCACGCCTGATCTAGCATTCTAGATACGAAGGGCGGCAGTGGTTGAGCATAAACGTCTAATCCACTACGCCCGGTAGTACCTGGACGGCTGGGAGGCGGGGGGAACGAAACCGTGGCTGCTGTCGCGGAGCAGGGCCCCGTCAGGAAGACCGGTGCCCGGAGGGATCGCAGTCCCCCCGAGCACCGGGACGCGGCCCCCTGTCAGGGGTCGCGGTTCACCGGGAGCTGGACCGTCTCGCCGTAGGAAGCCGCGGTCCAGTCCCCTGGATGAGGGCAGTTTTTCATGCGATCACTCATGCGCAAAGGCTCGGCCCTTGCCGGTACGGCCGCCGTGGCCGCCGCACTGGCCGGACCTGCGCTCCTGGCCTCGCCCGCCGCGGCAGCCGACCGCGAGGGAAACGAAGGCCGCGCTGTCGGCTGGCAGTTGAAGACGGGCAAGCAGAGCGCCTTCTGGGGCGGTACTCACCTCCTGGGCACCGGGGCGGCCGCGTTCTGCCTCGACTTCAACCTCTACGGCCCCAAGGACGGCACCGACAACGGCTACAAGCCCGAGAAGGCGCCGGCCACCCTCAGCGAGGACACCAAGGCCCAACTCGCCTACATCGCCGCGCGCTACGGCAAGCTCTCCGACTCCGCGGCGGGACGCGACACCACGGCCGCCGCTTCACTGCTGAGCTGGGCATTGGCCGATCGCGACGGAGTGAAGGAAGACGGCTACAACGGCGAGCCGTTGCCCTGGAAGACCTGGCTGCAGAAGGGCATGCCGCAGGGAGTGGTGACCGGGTACGGCGCCGATTCGGGGATCGACTCCGCGCCGATCGTCGCGGAGTTCAACCGGCTGCGCGCCGAGGTCGGCGACATCGACGCCGCCCCCTACACGCTGAGCGTCCCCGGCACGGGCGAGACCTTCCCGTACGAGCGCACGCCGTCGCAGAAGAGCCTGACCGTCAAAGTGAGTCAGGGCAGCAAGCCGGTTTCCGGCGTCGCCGTCAACACCACGGCCCTGGACAACATCGCCGCTCCGAAGGCCCCGGGAGCCGTCGGCACGACCGACACCCGGGGCGAGACGAAGTTCGCCTTCACCCCCGCCAAGCCGGGGAAGAAGGCCGGAGCTGCGTTCGGCGCCGACGTGACGGTCAACACCCCCACGTTCTGGGTGACGGACAAGCAGGTCGCCGACCAGCCGATGCAACGGCTGATCTACTTCGCGGCCGAGAAGAAGACGCTGGCCGTTACCGGGAACATCGGCTTCCAGCCCGCGTCGATCGTCATCGCGCAGAAGAAGGACCGGGCGACCGGCAAGCCGATCAGCGCGCCCGCCACGTATGAGATCCGCGCCAACAAGGAGACCGGTTCCCAGGACTCGCCCGGGGACGTGGTCACCACGGTGACGACCGGTCAGGACGGCAAGTCCGCTCCGGTCGACCTGGCGGCCGGCATCTACTGGATGGTCGAGACGAAGGCCCCGCAGGGCTATGACCTGGACACGAAGCCCCAGCGCTTCCAGGTCAAGGCCGGCGAGCAGACGGTGATCACCGTTCTGGACAGTGCCCTTCCCAAGCCGACCGCCCCGCCGACGACGCCTCCGGCCACGCCTTCGACGACGCCTCCGACGTCGCCCAGCGCTGTACCGCCGGCTCCCAAGTCCCCGCCGTCCGGCGGCGAGCTGGCGCACACCGGCGCCGATCTCACGACACCGCTGGCTGCCGCCGCCGGTGGGCTGCTCCTGGTGGGCGGTGGCGTGCTGGTGGCCACCCGCCGCCGCAAGGCCGCTGCATCCGAGCAGTCCTGACGGTGCTGCGGTACGCGGCCCGGCGGCTGCGTCTGCTGTTCGGTCCGCAATGACCTTCCGGCTCGCCCCGCGCTGACCCCGCCCGGCACCGGAAGCAGTGGCCCGGGAGCCCGTGCTGACCCACGCGGCTCCCGGGGAGGGCACCTCGCCCCCTTCTCCGCCCCTCATCCGTGCCTTTTACGAGCCCCGCAGGCGGAAATCTCATGCCTTCTGAAATACGTTCCATCCGCATTTGTCCAAGAGTGGCGGTCTCCGGTGTGGCGATCGCCGCCCTCAGCGCGGCACTCACCGCCTGCGGCTCCTCCTCGTCCACCGTCCACTCCGCGCCGGAGTCGGCACCGTCGGCGTCGGCCTCGGCGACCGGCGGCCCTGCGGTCCCGGGCAACGGCACGATCCCCGTTCCCGACGGGCCGGCCGCCTCCGAAGGCACCGAACTGCCCAAGGACATCGCGAAGACCGCGGCCGACTTCACCGCCGCCTGGGCCTCCCACGATGCGCGCCCCGGCAAGGACAAGGCGTACACCGACGCAGGCAAGCGCGCCTCCGCCTTCGCCTCCGAGGACCTGGGGGCGTCCATCAGCACCCCACGCCCCGGCACGAACGCGCTGTGGCAGCAGTGGACCGGCGACAAGACCACAGTCACCGCCACGGTTCTGAAGGTCTCGGTCCCCGACGGGGCCCCGGCACCGACGAAGACCAGTGCGCTCGCCCGCGTGCTTTATCGGCTCACCACCGCCCCGGCCAAGGGCAAGCCGACCAGCACCACCAGTCAGGTCGCCCTCCAGTTGGAGCGCGGGACCAACGGCGAGTGGCGCGTCATCGCGCTGCCTTACGCGTAGGCGGCGGCCGTGAACAAGCTCGTCAGCGCGGGCGCCGCAGTGGTGGCGCTGTGCTTCGTACTGATCTTCGGCATGACGATGATGCTCGCGGGTGCCGGTGGCGCGAGCGCCGCGAACAACGGCCCCGGCGGAAGCATCACCGCCGACGCCCCGGTGCCCGACTGGCTGCGCCCCTTGATCCAGAAGGCGACGGAGAAGGGCTGCCCGCAGGTCACCCCTTCATTGCTGGCCGCCCAGCTCTTCCAGGAGTCCGGTTTCCGCAAGAATCCGCCGGACGGCGGCGCGGGAGCCCTGGGTATCGCCCAGTTCATCCCCGGCACCTGGGCGACTCACGGCGTCGACGGCAACGGCGACGGCAAGAAGGATCCGCTCGAACCTGCGGATGCCGTGCCGGCCGCGGTCGCCTACGACTGCTACCTGGTCGGCCTGGTCAAGAACGTCCCCGGTGATTCCGTCAAGAACATGTTGGCGGCCTACAACGCCGGGCCCGGTGCGGTGCAGCAGTACAACGGCGTCCCGCCGTACGACGAGACCCGGCACTACGTCGACATCATCACCGAGACGGCTGCGAAGTGGGCCGCCCTGGCCGACGGCCAGGTCCCGCTGCCCGCCGGCTCGGGCGGCGCGGCCAGGGCCATCGCCACGGCGAAGACCGCTCTGGACACCCCGTACCAGTGGGGCGGGACCTGCCAGTCCCCCTACCGGGGCATGCAGGGCTGCGACTGCTCCTCCCTGGTGCAGATGGCCTGGGGCAAGGCCGGGGTGAACCTGCCGCGAACCACTTACGAGCAGGTGCATTCGGGCAGCGCCGTGGGCGCCATGTCCCAGCTCCGCCCCGGTGACCTGCTGTTCTCCGTGGGCTCGGCGGCCGTCCCCGAGCACGTCGGGATGTACATCGGCAACTCCCAGGTGATCGAGGCACCCCGGACCGGTCTGGACGTCCGGATCAAGCCCCTGTCCTGGTGGGAGGGCCAAGTCGTCGCGATGCGGCACATCGGCTGACCTCCCCTTCACTCTTCTCCTCCCCTTCCTGCTCGGCCCAGCATCGGGCCGGGACCTCCTCTGAAAAGGACGCACCAACCATGGCTTCTGACAGCAAGTGGACGACCCTGGCCGACGGCGTCGGCGACGTGATCGGCGGAGTGAAGCCGACCTGGGGCCCCTTCGGGGCGCTCGGGGCGACCTCCAAGGTGATCATCGGCGTCATCGCCGCGCTCGTCCTGGTGGTCTGCGCGGGCACCTTCCTCCTGGGCATCGCCAAGAGCAAGGGCTGGGTCGGCTCCGGCAATAGCACGATGCACACCGACACCGGCAAGGGCCAGATCGTCGGCGGCCTCGTGGGGATCTTCCTCGTGGCGTCCGCCGCCACGATCTTCACCCTCGTCTACGGCATGGGTATCTGAGGCCGCTCCCATGACCAACGACACCAAGAACGAAGAGCGGCCGTGGTCGGCCGCCCCCGCTCCCCGCCGCGTCTCCAAGGGCCTGACGATCACCGTGATCGCGGTGATCGCGGTGACCCTGGTCGGACTGCTGATCGCCAACTTCGCCAGCTCCCGGAACGGCAGTCCGGCTCCCTCCTCCGACTCGCACACCTCCTCCGGCACGACAGGAGACAACGGCGGAGGCGACAAGGACGCGGCCCCGGCCGGCCTGCACCTCCAGGACGGCGTGCCCGTTGGGTACCCGCGCAGTGAGGCCGGCGCAAAGGCCGCCGCCTCGAACTTCCAGGCGGCCCAGTCCACCGCGGGCTTCCTCGCCGACAAGGAGACCCGCCACAAGGTCACCGCTGTCGTCATGGCTCCTGAAGCGGTCGCCCAGCGCCTCGCCACCCTGGACAGCCAGGCCGAGACGGCGATGGACAAGCTCGGCATCCTCAAGAACGGCAGGACCGGCAGCGGCGCACCGCTGATCAACCGCCAGGCGACGCTGTCCGCCCAGGTGACCAGCTACAGCAAGGACCTGGCCACCATCGAGCTGTGGACGGCGGCCGTCACCGGCGTGGCCGACTCGGACTCGAAGATGCCGCCCACCAGCGAGTTCAACCAGTGGAACTACACCCTGCGCTGGGACCAGGGCGACTGGAAGACCGTGAACATCACGCGGTCGGCCGGCCTCGTCCCCCAGGCGACCACCGGTCAGCCGACCTCCCCGAACTCCTTCCGGGAACTGGGAGGTGACGCGGATGCTGCTCCGTTCGCGAACTAAGCGATCCCAGAAGGCACCGCGGCGTCGCTGGCTGTCGCGTGGGCTCAAGGGCGGGCTCGCCGCGGCGCTCCTCGCGCCCCTGTGGCTGATCCTCACGGCTCCGCCCGCCCAGGCGTTGCCCGACCCGTGCGACCTGCCCGGCGCCTCCCTGGTGTGCGACCCCATCAAGGCCGTCGGCGCAGTCTCCGACTTCGTCTCGGACCCGCTGGGCTTCATCGCGGAGAAGATGGGCGACGCCGCGAAGTGGTTCCTGGAGAAGATCGTCAGCCTCATGGAGGCGACGACCAAGGTGGACTTCACCAACCCGGGGTTCCTCAAGCAGTACGGCCTGATCTTCGCCGTCTCGACCATCCTCACACTCATCCTGTGGTTGATCGCGGTCGCCAAACGCGCGATGGCCGGCATCTCCATCGGCACGGCGGTCTCCGAGGCCGTCGGCCTTCTCCTCATCCAGGTCCTGGTCAACGGCTTCACTCCGGCCATCCTTGTCCTGACCACACAGCTGGTCGACGAGATCACCAAGGTCTTCGCCGGAAGCGCCATCCAGGACGGCAAGGAGTTCATCGAGAACCTGACGAAGGTCATCGCCACGACCCAGGGCACCAACGCGCCCGTGGTGATGATCATCGTCTTCCTGATGATCATCCTGGCCGCGTTGCTCGTGTGGATCGAGCTGCTGATCCGTGCCAGCGCGTTGTACATCGGCGCGGCCCTGGGCCCGCTGGTCAATGCCGGGCTCGTCGACCGGGACCTGTGGGGCCGGACGAAGAAGTGGGCTGGACTCCTCCTGGCCCTGGAACTGTCGAAGCCCGTGCTGTTCGCACTGTTCGGACTCGCCGCGGCGATCATGAACTCCGAGAAGGACTCGGGCGCGGAAGCGGTCAACACCCTTCTGGTCGGTGCCCTGCTGCTCTTCCTCGCGGTCTTCAGCTCCGCCTCGCTCTACAAGTGGCTGCCGTCCTTCGGCGACCAGATGGGCGACCTGATGAACACCCGCAAGGCGGCGGCGCAGTCCGGGCCGGCGGCAGCCGTTCCGGGGCCCGCGCAGGCGGCGAACTCCGCGATGAACGCACGGATGACGAATTCCGTCGTCGGCGGCGGTGCCAGCAACGCGGCAGCAGCCGGCGGCCCCGTCGCCGCGGCGGCCGTGGTCGCCAAGGCCGGGTTCGACATGGCCAAGAACAAGGCGCAAAGCGCCGACACCATCGCCGACAACGGCGCGAGCGACTCCGGCGAAGGCGGCACCCCCGGCGGAGGCACGGGAGGCAGCGGACAGGACTCGGGGACACCGAGCGGCACCCCGTCCTCGACCGCGAGCGGGCCCTCCGTCGTACCGAGCGGCGAAGGCGGCGAAGGCTCGCCCCAGGCGGCTCCCTCCCCGAACGGGAACGGCACCGCCAGCCCGAACGGGCCCTCGGTCGTGCCGAGCGGTGGCGATGAAGGGGGCAGCCCCGCGCCCACGGGCGTACCACACGCCCCGGCGGGGCCTTCCACCATCCCCTCACCCGCGCCCACTTCCGGCGGCGCACCTACTCCCGGTGGCGCACCCCCCTCCACCCCGGCACCCTCGGCCCCGGCTTCCAGCAGCCAGACCGGCACAGCCTCCCGGGCGATGCCGTCGACCATCCCCTCCAGCCCTACGACTCCGACGCCGTCCGCGGCCCCGCGGCCTCCGATTCCCCGAGGAAGTGGTAGCTAATGGCTACAGAACGTACCTACGTCTTCGGTAAGGCCAGGCCGACCGGCCTGGTCGGCAACCGGGACCTGGGCGAGCAGGTCCTGCTCGTCAGCGCGGCGGCGGCGGCGGTCCTGTTCGGCTGGATCTTCTCCGCCGTACCGCTCCTCGCGGTGATGGCGATCATCCTGCCCGTCGGCGCCGCAGCCGCAGCGGTGTTCGTGCCGTACAAGCCCAAGGGCGCGGCGGCACGCCGCACCTTCTACAAGTGGTGGCGCATCAACCGCGACCACAAGCGGACGCTGAAGGCGACCGGCGGCGTGTGGACTTCTCCGGCCGTCGAGGCCGGGGTACGCCGTGACGGCACCGCCCCGGACAAGGCGATGACCCCGGCGCCGGGCATCAACCGGATGCGGCCGATCACCGCCTCGGTGCGCGGCCAGGACATCGCAGTCGTGCTCCAGCCCGAACTGGGCTGCGTGACGATCGCCCTGGAGATCGCGTCCCGGGGGCACGCGGGCAAGGACCGGGCCGAGCAGGCACTCGCGCTGGAGCGCTGGGGCGACCTCCTCGACTCCTTCGGGAATTCCGCAGACGCCCCGATCGACCGGATCTCGGTGCTGGCCCGCCAGCTCAAGTCCGACCCGGAGGCGCACCAGCAGCACATCACGATGCGCTCCCAGTCGCCAGCGACCGCGAAGGTCCCGGAGTGGTTGACCCAGTCCTACGACGCGCTGTCCAACGCGGTGAGCACCAGTGCGGAGGAACACCGGTACTACGTCATCGCCTACGCGTCCTGGAACAAGGACTTCGCGGCCGAATCGCACGAACAGGGCCAGGGCGACGAGGGCGTGGCCGCCGTGATGTCGGCGGCGGCCGAGGAGCTGTGGACACGCTGCGAAGACGCCGAGCTGCGCGTCGTCGCCCCGATGAACCTGGGCACGCTCACCGCCGTCATCAGGAACTCGTACGACCCGGACCACCTGATCTGGGACGACTCGATCCCTATGCAGCACGCGTTCCCCCGCCAGGTCGACGTGCGGGACGACCGCTGGTTCCGCTCCCGCGCCGCGGACTCACCGGACGGCTGGCTCCATTCCACCGCCGCGGTGGTCAGCTGGCCGACCACACCCGTCGGCCCGGACTTCATGGCACCCCTGCTCATCGGGCTGCCGGACATCATCCGCACCGTGGCGATCACGTCCCACCTGGAGCCGAACGACGCCGCCGTGAAGCGGATGTTGAGCGAGGACACGAACAACCAGGCCGAGATCCAGCGCAACTCCCGGATGGGTCGCAACATCGACCCCCGCGACCTGATCGCCACTCAGGCGACGGCCAAGCGGGGCATGGAGCTGGCCGCC
This sequence comes from Kitasatospora sp. UYEF31, assembly GCF_057291755.1. Classification (NCBI taxonomy): domain Bacteria; kingdom Bacillati; phylum Actinomycetota; class Actinomycetes; order Kitasatosporales; family Streptomycetaceae; genus Kitasatospora; species Kitasatospora sp. UYEF31. Next base: position 33,659 of record NZ_JBXAWK010000042.1, on the reverse strand, counting down.
TCCGGCGCGGCCGGATCAGCGATCGTCGGCTACATCACCGTCTCCGCCCGTACGGAGAAGGAACTGACCAAGGCGAAGCGCGACACCTCGGCGAAGGCGCGCTCCTCTCACCTGGGCATCGAGTGGCTCGACCTGGAGCACGATCGGGCGTTCGCCAACACGCTGCCCTTCGCAGGAGGCATCAAGTGAGCATCTTCGGACCGGCGAAGGAGTCCGCAGGTCGTCCGCTCTACACGACCACCCGCGCCTCCCAGGCCCTGTACCTGCCGATCGCACCCCCCACTCTCGGCACCGCCGGCGTGGTCGTCGGCCGGGAGCTGGTGGGCGGCAAAGCCTTCATCTACTGCCCATTTTCGATCTTCGGTGACGGACTGCCGGGCGGAAACATGCTGGTCATGGGCGACACCGGGCGCGGCAAGTCGGCCCTGAACAAGACCTACGCGCTCCGGCAGGCCAGGATGGGCCGCCGCCTGGCCGTCCTGGACACCAAGGAGCAGAAGGAGAGCGGCGAGGGCGAGTGGGCCGGTGTATGCCGGGCGCTGACCGGCTCGGACCCGATCAAGTTCGTGCCGGGCGGCGGCCCCGGCTCGGCCTCCATCAACCCTCTGGACCCGGCGATCTCCGGCCGCCGTCAGGTGGAGCTGGTCCGAACCGTGGTCGAGCTGGGCCTCGGCCGCACGCTGGACGAGTTCGCCGGTTCCGCACTGCGGATCGCGGTGCGCCGCGCCAACGACCGCGCGACGGCCGAAGAGCGGGTCGCGGTCCTGCCCGACGTCGCCTACGCCCTTCGACACCCGACCGACCAGGACGCGGCAGCCAAGAAGCGGACCGTGGCGGAACTCCTGGCGGACGGCCTCGAATCCTCCTACGTCCTCGACCGGCTGTGCGGCGGCACCGAGGACGATGCGGCCGGCGGCGGGGACCTGGTCGGCATGCTCGACGGACCCACCTCGCTGAGCGTCGACCTCGACGCCCTGATGATCGTCTTCGACCTGGCGCGCGTCCCCTCCGGCGGCGCGGCGATGACCATCCTGATGGCCGTGATCTCGGTCTTCCTGGAAGAGGTCTGGCTGCGCGGCGAGTGCGAGTGCGGCACCCCGCCGGACGCGCACGTCCGGATCACCACCGACACCGCCTCGGGCGCGTGGAAGCGCGGCGGTAACCCGGAGACCGGCTGCCGTAGCTACAACCAGGTCAAGAGGATCCTCATCTTCGAGGAGGCCTGGCACATCCTCGGCACTCCACAGCTCGCCAAGCTGCTGGAGAAGTTCCTGAAATTCGCCCGAGGATACGGCCTGAGCTGCATCTTCATCGTCCACCATCTGTCGGACGTGGACGACTCGACCGAGACGGCCGCCGCCTTGAAGATGGCGGACACCCTCGTCGTGTACTCGATGAAGGCCGACGAGGCCCGCGAAGTCGTCAACCGGCTCGACCTGCCGTCCTGGACCGCCGAGCACATTCCGAGGCTGCGCCGTGGCGTCGCCCTGTGGAAGGTCGGCGAGACCGTCTACCCCGGCGTTCAGCACCTGCTGACCAGTACCGAGGAGCAGCTGTGCTTCTCGTCCAACGCGATGTCCGAACTCGCCTTCGACGAGACCTCGGACGAGCTGGCGTTCACCGCGACCTGACCACGATCTGCTGAGGACTGTTCATGACGACTCCCGCCTCCGCAGGCGCGCGCGACCACGCGCCTGGTGCCCCGCTGCTCGGCCAGATGGTGTTCGAGCAGACCCAGCCTCCCGCCGGGCACGGCTACGACCCGGCCGTGCCCGGCGGATGGTGGGCGTTCTTCACCTGCCACTGCTGCCACGAGCAGCAGTACGACCCGCTGACCGACATACCGCTCGATGCGAGCGAAGAGGAGCTGACCGCCTACGCCCTCAAGCTCTGGTCCCAGCCGTGTGTGCTGAAGGCATTTCGCGACGGCTACGCGGTCTATCCCGCCGGAGGTGTCGCGTGAAGGTCTTCCACGGTCGGCCCGGCCATGTCACCGTCCCGGCCGGTACCTCGCACGACGAGCACCTGGACGTGGCGGCGGTCGGTCTGCTCGCGGTCCTTCTGGGCTGCCGGGACGGGGAGAGCATCACCATGGACCGGCTCGCCACCCAGCGCGGGCAGCACCCCCAGCAGCTCTACGAGGCCACCCGGACCCTGATCGGCGCCGGGTACCTCGTGCGCGCCAAGCATCAGGCGCTTACCGGCAGGTGGGGCACGGACCTGTTCGCGTACGACACCCCCGCCACCATGGAGGAGTTCGAAGCCGTCCGGATGCGCTATGCCGACGCCGCGGTGCTGACGCTGGAGCCGGGCCCCCCGGCCGCGTCAGAGGTCGCCGTGCCGGCCCCCTCGACGGATCCGGCCACGGTGACCGCCAGCTCGCTGCCGGAGGATTCCGGGCAGGCCACCTCGGCGGCCGTCCGCGAAGTCCTCGCCGCGTTGCCCGGACAGTTGACCGCGCTTCTTCCCAGCCCACTGCCGGCAGCCATTCCCGCCGCCGTACGCACTGCGTTGTCCGCGGGGCGCACCGTCGACGACATCTGCGCGCGGATCCCGCGCCGGTGGTGGGGCCACGGCTACATGGCCAAGGCGGCCAACGGCTCACTCACCAGCCCCGTGGGCGTGGCCATCACGTTGATCAGGCCGGGGGAGTGCCCCGATCCGGTGTGTGAGGACGGAACGCGCCTCGACAGCGGGGAGGATTGCCCGCGCTGCGCCGAGCGCCGGGAGGACCACCGGCGTCGCACCCGGGCTGAAGCCGCCTCGTCGACACCTGCCAGCGCGTCGGCGCCGCCGCCTGCCACCCCGCTCCCGCCGCCGTACGACTCCCTTGACCTGGGCCCCTCCGCCGATCCGGCGGCCAGTGCCGCCGGTGCGGCGCGCGCCCGCGCCGCCCTGGCTGCTGCGAAGGATGCCCGCTCGAAGCCCTCCCCTCTTCCCCCCGCCATCGCCCCGTGGAGCACCTCATGATCGAACTGCCCGCAACGTTCGGCGGGGGCCTGGTGCAGTACGCCCCCTGGGCCCTGCTCGGTGTGGCCGCCCCCGTTGCCGCGCTGGTCCTCAAGCCGTGGGACCGCCAGCAGGAAGGTGCGACCTGGGGCGGTCGCAAGGTGGAGAAGAAGCTGCGGGCCGAACAGGATCCGCTGGCACGCGCCGACCGCCTGATAGCCGGCCGCGGCCTCGCGTCGAAGAAGCTCGTTGCGGCGGAGCCGTGCCTGTCGGGCCTGGCCTTCGGCGTCCCGGGCAGCGGCAAGTCGATGGGCCTGCTCCTGCCGAACGCGCTGGAGTGGTCCGGCCCCTTGGTCATCACCACCGTCAAGGCCTCCGACCTCGACATGATCTACGCCCGGCGCGCCGCAGGCGGCCGGCCGGTGCACGTCGTCGCGCCCCGGGGCATCCCCGGCCGGAAGACGGCGCGGTGGTCCCCGGTCGAGTACTGCAAGACCGAAGAGAACGCCGACGAGATGGCGACGTGGCTCGCGGAGGCGTCCTCCAACAGCAACGACCCCAAGGCCCAGACGTGGCTGGAGCAGGCGCAGCCCATCATCAAGGGAATCCTGCTGGCCGCTCGCGTGTCCGGGGAGGGGATCACCGCGTTCCGGCGATGGCTGTCCCTGGGCAAGGACGCCGTCGACACCGTCGAGGCGGTTCTCCTCGACGCCGGCTTCACCGAGGCCGCCGAGGACTACGCCTCCCCGTGGAGGCGCCTGCACGCGGACGGAGCAGGCAGTGTCCAACTGACCTTGAACGTGATCGCCCGCGTCTACCAGGACAAGGCCGTACGGGAGACGAGCTCGGGGTCCGACTTCACCGCCGAGGAGGTGCTCGCCAAGGGGGGCACGATCGCCATCGTGGCGTCCGCGTCGGACAGCAAGCGGTTCGCCCCCCTGATCACCGCGCTGATCGCCTCGGTGATCCACGCCGCCGAGACCCAGTACGGGCGGACCGGCAAGCCGTTGTCCCCCGCGCTCGGGCTGCTGATCGACGAAGCGGGAAACGTCCTTCGCTACCCGGACCTGGCTCAGGTCCTCACCACCGGCCGAGGTCAGGGCATCGTGATGCTGACCATCTGGCACGACCTCAGCCAGCTGCGCACCTCGCTGGGAGACGACAAGGCCAACACGGTCTTCTCCGCGTCACCCCTGCGCATGCTGCTGCCCGGCGTCGCCGACCCCGAGACGCTCCGATATTTCAACACCATGCTCGGCCGCGCGGAGGTCAAGCGCACCACGGTGACACAGGGCAGCGACGGCGGCCGGTCCAGTACGACGTCACCCAGCGAACGCGACCTGGCGCCCGTCCACGAACTTCAGCAGCTCGAAGACGAGACCGCCGTCGTCCAGTACGGAAACCAGAAGCCGATCCGGGTCAAGCTCCGGATGGTCTTCCGCGACAAGGACCTGCAGCAGCTCATCAACGAAGCCCCCGTACGCAAGGAGCTGGCCCGTGCCTGACGATCTCGAAGTCCTCGACACCGACGAGCCGGACACCGGTGCGGCGTTCGTCGACACCGACACCGGCGAGATCCTCAAAGGGGAGGAAATCGACCTCTCCGGGTGGGTGTGGGTGGCGATGGAACCCCCGGTACGCCGGGAGCGCCTGGCCGAGCTGAGGACCTGGTTGCACTGGCTGGTGGACACCTATCCGGTCGCCCACACCAACATCACGCCGTGCTGGTACGAACACAAGGACGTGCGGGAGGCATTGACCGCGCTGTTCGTGTCCTGGGTGCGCGTGTACAGCCCGGGAAGCAAGCGGGACACCGCCGAGGTGGAGTGGATCGACGCGCTGTACCGGACGCTGCCACGCCTGGCGCTGAAGGAGTGCGGCCCCCAGAAGCACACCAAGCCGGTCGAGCGGGAGTTCAAGGACTCCGACGCCGTGTTCACGCTGCACAGCAAGACCTCGGTCGAGATGACCGCACCAGCTAAGCATCCCGGCATGACCGAGATGATCCGCCAAGGAGTAGAGGAATGAGCTCGACGGACCCGGGTGCCCCCCGTCATCCTCACGCGATACCGGTCGGACGTGTCTGGCCGCGCTGGGCCGCGGCCGCCGACCTGACCGGCGACCGCGGAGAGCAGCTCCGCCGGAACCTTGAGCTGCGGCTCAGGCTGCCGCCGTACGCTCAGTCCGTTGCGCTGCTGCTCGGACGGGACGCCGTCGGCACCCCGTTCACCCGCGTGATGTCGTGGCCCTTCGCCCGCCATCTGCTCAACAGCCCGATCGAGTGGTGGCGTACGGCGGACGCCGAACCGGCACAAGCGGACTGGCCACGCCGAGACGGCCTGCTCCACATCCTGGATCTGGCCGCGACCTTCCCTCTGTTCGCCGTGCTGCCGGACCATCCTGTTGCCGTCGCCTTCGCCGACGAGGAGGAAGGATGGCACCGGGCCCGGCGCAGGGCCTTGTCGAGTGCGGTCGCCCAGCACGACGGGCCCCAGGACTCCTGGACCATCCGTATTCCGGAGACCATCACTCCCTGGCTCACCGCGCACTGGTCGGTGCCCTATCCCGCCCGCAACGCACCCGTCTCCCGGACCCTGGCCGCGGTGACCGTCGAACGGCCGAGCGGCGGCGCGCTGCGCGGTAAGCGCACCGGGACGATCGAGCTGGACGCCGTCCAGACCGATGTCGCCGCAGTGGCGCACGTCCTGATCGGCGCCGCCCGCGCGACCGGAAAGGTAGCCGCCGCAGGGGCAGCCGAGCTGCGCTCGCTTCTGTGGCGCTTCCTGGAGGAAGACGACGGGCTCGTTGAGGCCGACATCATCGCCGCGCACCGGCAGGCGTATCAATGGTTGGCCAGTCCTGACGCGATGCTCCGTGCTTCCTAGGCTCGCTGAACTGCCCGTTTCCCTTCGCGAGGAGCCCATGATGAGTACCCCGATTCCCCGTGAGCGCGGGGAGCGCGTTCGCGCGGCGCAGCAGCAGCGCCTTCAGCAGGCCGTCGCCAGCGGTCTCCTTGCCGCCGATATTGCCGAGGCGATGAGCGATCCGGGCCTGAGCAGGTGGCGTGCGTCGGCTGGCTTCGCCGTAGTCGAGGACCTCGCCCAGTTGTCCGGCCCCGGTGCCGGACCGGTCCGCGTCCCCGAGGACCTGGTCCGGGAAGCGGTGCCGGCCGGGGTGGACGTCTCCGACCGCCGCGCGGCCTGGGAGCTGTACCGGGTGGTGCTCGCCGAGGGGACCGCCGAGCAGCAGGCCGCCCTCTTGAATCCCAGCCTCCTCGCCACGTTGTGGAGCGAGGGCCTGGCCGAGGGGCCGGTCATGCGCGTCTGGGAGACCCGCTTCCCGCAGCTCGCCGGAGGCGGTGAGTAGTCCATGGAGGAAGAGGAGAAGTGGCGGATCGCACGGATCGCGCTGGACGCGGTCGGCGAACGCTACGACTACGCGCTGGCCGGCAGCATGGCGCTGCGTGCCCACGGCCTCGCCGAACGGCCGGTGGACGACGTCGACATCTTCAACATGCCCGATATCGGCGTCAGGGCCATTGATGCCCGGGCCGAGGTCATCACGGCGCTCACCGACGCGGGCTACCAGGTGGACGTCGAAAAGGTCTGGGGCTTGGACCAGGCTGCGAACCTCTCCGTCCACGACCCGGAGCGGCCGGACGTCGATCCGGTCACCATCCAGATGGTGCCGATGGAGATGCGGTACTACCCGAGCGACATGAACGGGATCCGCGTCATGTCGGTCCAGGACTGTGTCCAGATGAAGTCCGAATCGGTGACGTGGCGCACCGAGGCCAAGGACTACGTGGATCTGTCGGAGATGAACGCGATCCTTGGCCCGGAGACCGTCGACGAATACCTGGCGGCGAACCCGAACCCCGTCAGCGAAGTGGTCTTCAGGTCGCAGCTGGGCAAGGTCGCCGAGATACCCGACGAGGCGTTCGCTCAGTACGACGTGGACGCGTACAAGGCCGCTGAGGTCCGTCAGAACATCTTGTCGTGGGCCGGAGAGCTCGCGCCGACCAAGCCCAATCCGCTGGCGGTGGACGCCTTCGGGCCGGCCGCCGGCGTCGAGGCGCTCTCGGCCCAGCAGGCCGAGGAGGCGTCCGACAGAATCACGGAGAACTCGCCGCAGTCCCTCATGACCGACCACGAGCTGATGGTGGAGAACGCGAAGTGCCGCGGCCTTGCCAACGCTGCGGAGAAGGTCGCCGGGGAGTCGGAGCGCGAGGCTCTGTGGATGCGTGACAACTACGAGACGTCCGGCGGCGGTTCGCTGGCGGCTTCGCTCAGGGAGATGGGTGCCGACGATGACGTGGTCGCCCGCGCGGCCAACAGCGAACGTGAGGACGTGGAGCACAAGGAGGGCCAGGCCGGGGAACTCCGCGGCCAGGCCGCCGAACTTCGCGGCAGGGCCGACGTCGCCCAAGGCGAGGTGGAACGCCGCTCCGAGCTGACTCCGCAGGATCGGGCCGCCGAGACCACCATCCGGCGCGAGATCCGCGGGCAGGTCACGGCCCAGCAGGAACCGACCCGGGCCTCGGTCACCGCGCGGGCGACCGCTCCTACTCCTCACCAGCAGTACGCCGCCCGCGCGTAGCCGTTCAGAAATCGCCCGAGCCTGCACGGAGAGGCCCCCATGTTCATCCCCCGCCCCGCCGACTTCCCTGACATCCACAGCTTCTTGATCAACGGACAGGTGGACCCGCCGTGCCCCTGTCCGCGCGCCCCGTGCGGCGGGATCACACACCTGCTGCGCAGCTGTCCCATCCATGGAAGCGACGAGATGCCGATCCGCCTCATGATCCTGGCCACGAAGTGCTGCTCCAGCCCGGGGACCTGACCTCAGGAGCTCTCGGACCTGGTAGGTAGAGTCGGCCACCTACACCAACCAGGGGGTTTCCATGAACAAGCCGATAGCCGGACTCGCCCTGGCCGCGCTCGTACTCGGCGTGGGTGCAGCCGGATGCGGCAGCTCGGGAAGCGACGCGGGCCAGCAGGACAGCACGAAGAAGGCCGGTGCGCTCCAGCCCGATACGACCACACCGCCGCTCGATGAGACGCAACTGCACCAGCGGATGCTGACCGCAGCGAACCTGGGCCAGGGCTACGTGGTCAAGCCGGAGAAGGACACCTCCAGCCACGAGGACGTCGGCATCACCGGCTGCCCCGCCCTGGAGAAACTGAGCGGGAGCGACGGCGGCGGCAGCCTGAACTTCGCCGTGAAGACGAAGGCCTCGTTCGCCTACACCGGGGGCAGCACCAGCGGATCCGAGTTGGAAGAGGAGCTGCACAGTGACTCCCCGGCGAAGCTCTCCGAGGGCACCAGGGCGTTGTTCGACGCGTACGCCTCCTGCCCCAGCTACACAATGACGTCGGGCACCACGCCCGTGCAGATCCAGATCGCCAAGACATCGGTGCCGGAGCTCGGCGACGAGCGGTACGCACACACGATGACCATCTCCAGCGGCGCCTCGTCCACCGTCCTCAAGCAGGCAGGGGTGCGGGTGGGCAACGTCGTCGTGATGTTCACCGGCTCCCCAGGCCTGGTGGACAAGCAGTTGGCGAAAGCTGTTGAGAAGGTGAAGGCCGCCGGCTGAGCTCGGCGTAAGCAGGGTTCCAGGGCCGGGGTTGCACAGTCAGCCCCGGCCTTAGGTGTGCTCCCGACCTCTGGGCAGAAGCCGTCTCTCCCGCCCGCGTCAGCTGGGGATGCCAGGCACGTCGAGGATGATGAACTCGTACCGGTCGGACTGGCTGGGCCAGCTTCGGATGTCCTGCTGAGGGTCGGGGTCGACCGCCCTAACCAGGCGCGGTCAGTAGCGGTTGCCGTCCCGCCGGTTCCGCTCTTCCTCCTGTTGCTGGCGCGCAGCAGCCTGCGCTCCGTCCTGGGCTCGCTGCTGCTGTGCATCACGGGCCGCCTGGATCCGTTCGACGTCTTCGACGCGGTTCTGCTCGGGATCCATCGTGGCGCGGACACTGACCTCACGGCGCAGCCCGGCGGCCCGCCGACGCTGCTCCTCTGCGCGGCGTCGCATTCGCTCGGCGGTGGTTCGCGCCTGCGTCGCGTCTCCGGCCGCGACGCCCTTCTCGGTGAGGGTGACGGCTTCGGCGCCGCCGCCCAGCCGCTCCCATTCGGTCAGCGCCCGGTCGTGGTCGTCCTCGTCGCCTGCCAGGTCGCCGAGCCGTTCGATCTCGGTGTGCAGTGTCGACTGCTGGAGTGCAGCGCCATCGCGCCGGGTCATCGCCTGCTGGGCCTGTTCTTCCACGGCCAGGCGGTCGTCACCGCGCAGGACGAGGCGGCCGAGGCGCCCGGTTTCCTGAAGTCGAGCAGTCGCCTGGGTGACCTCATCCTCGGCCTGGGCATGCTCGGTCTGGGCTCCGGCCAGCTCGCTGCGGGCCGACCGGAGCGCGAGGATGGCGGTGACGTGCTCCGCTCGCGCGGTGACGTCGCTGTCGATCCGGCCTCCGGGGGCCGCATCCGCGCTGAGGGCTTCAGCGCGTCGCGTCGCCTCGTCGGCTTCGGTGTCGGCCAGCCGGGCACGGGCGAGTGCTGATGCCTGGGCCGTCTGGAGCGCGCTGTCGGTGAGGTTCCCGAAGGGGCGCTGCCGCCACGCCAGCGGGCCGGGGATCGGCTCTGGGCCGAGTACGTCCAGGGCGCGTTCGGCATCCCGGCCGGTCCGGCTGTCGGCTCGTGCTTCGAGAGCGCGCGCCCCGTGTCGCCGGGCTTCGGCTTCTACGGCCTGGGCGCGCTGCTCGGAGTCCCGCGCGGCCTCGGTCGCACGGGCGGCGAGTTCGGCGAGCTGCTCGGCACGAGCTGCGAGGGCCGGCTGTTCACGGTGGTTCTCGGGCTGGCGGGCTGCCTCCCGGACCGTCTCTGCCCGGTTCACGGCGTCACCGGCGGCCTGTGCAGCGGACTGCGCTTCGCGCCGGGCGGCGTGCGCGTCGTCGTTGGCACGGGCCGCATCGGCGGCACGGATCGTGCCGAGTTCACCTCGCCGCGCCTGGTGTTCGAGGGTGCGCCGGTCCGCTTCGCTGCTTGCTCCGCGCGGGGGAGTGGCCTGGTAGTAGGTGTTGATGGCGCCGTGGGCGGCGTCGTAGTCCAGGGCCTGTACAGGTTCGGTGGGCCGGGTGCCGATAGAGACGTCCTCGCGCCCGTACTCCCATCGTGCGCGGTAGGTGTCGATTGCGATGGCGGCGTCGAACCACAGGGTGCGACGCGTGTCGCTGTCGGCCGGGACGGGGCCGAGCGTGTCGAGCCAGCGGGCCCCTGCCTCGGCTGCGCCCAGCACGCGGGCAATGGCCACTGCTTCCTCGACGGCCGGCTGTCCGTCGTGCCAGACGCGGCGGAGGTGATCGGGTCCGGCGGCTGGAGCAGGGCCCAACGGGTCGGCGTCGCTGTGTTCGGCCAAGTCGCGGTAAGCCGCAGCGGAGGCCAGCCGGTCGCGCCACTCCTTCGCCTGGTCGGCGCTCTCCGGGCCGGGCCCATAGGCCGCGGCCCAGCCCTCGCCGAGGGTCGCCTCGTCGGCCGCGGTGATGGCCAGGTCTTCGGCGCGTGCGGTGATGGCCTGTGCGAGGCCGTGTGCGTAGGTGCTCTCTTCGGTCCCGTCGTCCTCGGGGAGCAGCAGGTGGAGCTGCGCGAGCAGGCGCGGTCCGGCCGGTTCGGCCAGGGCCCGGGCTTCGGCGGCGTCGAGCGCGGCGAGCACCGCATCGTCGGTGTGCAGCCTCCAGTGGAGGACCGAGGCGATGTCGTCTGCGTCCCCGAATCCGCGTGTGGGGATCGCCCGCTGAAGGGCTGCGACGGAGTCCGCTCCACCGGCGTCGATGCGGGTCAGGACGTCGCGCAGCGCAGGCCAGGCTTCCGCGTTGACGATGCTCTCGGCCATGGGTACGCGCTCGCGCAGGACGGTGAGGAGCCGCTGCCCTGCGATGTCGTCCAGCACGTAGCGCAGGCGGGGGACGAGGGTGTGCAGGGCTTCGGTGGCGTCCAGCGATTCTCGCTGGGCGACGGTTGCCGAACGGGTGGTGCCGTCCCGACTGACGATCTGGTCCCATGCCTGCCGGGCGGTGCGGACGGGGTCGGGCTCACCGACGATCGGTTCGACGTCGGGGGTGACCACCAGGTACATGTGGTTCGCATACTTGCCGCGTGTGGCTGAGGGATAGGCCGCGTTGCGGTTCATTCCCTGGGCGAACAGTGCGTGGGCGGTGTCGGTCGTGATCCCTTGTGCGCGGTCCTTGGTGATGGCGTAGCCGAGCTCGACGGACTGCTCGACGTAGGAGGCGGGGAGTACGGCGCGGGCCTTGGACTGTGTCGACTTCACGACGAGGCTGCCGTCGCGGCGCACCTTGGTGACGGACCACAGGTCGCCGTTGCGAACGTAGCCCCTGCCTCCCCGGACGGGGAGCTTGCGGTCGATGGCACGGGTGACGATGTGGTCGCCGGCGCCGAGCTGGTTCCCGTCCTTGAGGCGCATGGTGTTCTTGGTGTCGACCAGCCCGGCGGCGATCCGGTCGTCTCGGGCTCGGGCGGAGAGCCCGGCGGCGGCGGCGTTGTCCGGGGCGATGAGGATCGACACCATGCCGTCGCGGGTGTCGGCGAGCCACGCGTCGTATGCCTGGGCGGCCATCGCGTCGGCGCTGCCGGCGTGGATACGGCCGCGGGAGTTGTACGCCTCGAACGACGTGACGGAGTCGCCTTCGGCGAGGGACTTGGATGCTTCGATCTCCCAGGTGCGCAGCGTGCCGTCGTGGTCGCGGAAGCGTCGGATCTCGGTGAGGTAGAGCGCTCCGGCGTCGGCTTCGATCTGAGCGAGGAGTCCGCCGGGGCCCGGGGCGCCGAGTTGCAGGGGGTCGCCGACGGGCAACACCCGTCCGCCCACCGCAGTGGCCTGCTTGAGCAAGTCCGCGACGTCGATCGAGCCGGCCTGTCCCGCCTCGTCGACGATGACGATGGCACCGTCCGGAAGGTTCCACTCGGGGTCTGTGGGGGCGATGAGTTCGCTCATCGTCAGCCAGCGCCGGATGTTTTCCGTCCTGATCCCAGCTTCTTCGCCCAGCTTGTCGGCCTGGACCTGGCCGTTGGAGAATCCGATGACGGGGATGCCGTAGACGTCTCCCACCTCCCGTAGCAAGGCCATGATCGTGGTCTTGCCGGAACCGGCCCGGCCGATGACGGCCTGCACCCGGCGGTCGCCGGAGAAGACGCCGTGGACGATGTCGAGCTGCTCCTGGGAGGGCGTGAAGCCTCGTTCGGCTCGCCCGATTTCTAGGGCGGCGTCGATCTGCTGGGCGGTGAGTATGCGCACCGCGGCGGGGACCTTCGCGGCCTCGACCACTGCCGTCTCGGCTGCCCGGATGGCGTGGGAGGTGAAGCGTGTGCAGCCCGCGTCGTGGAACAGGCTCGTACCGTCGGCGCGCACGTACGCGGAGGGCACGGGGAGCAGGTCGGGCATGTCGACGAGCTCGCAGTACGCGGGCGCCAGCGTGGCGTTGATCAGCTGCTGGACGGTGCCGTCGAAGCGGTCCCCGAGGGATATGTGCAGTCCGCAGGTGACCAGCTGGCGTATGACTTCGGCTTCTGCGTTCGGGCGGGTCCAGGTCTCGCTACTCCGCTCCAGGACGGCGACCACGGAGCGAGGGATGTCTTCGAGCCGGGTGGAGCGTCGCAGGGCGAGGGCGATCTCGGCTTCGGTCTTCGGGGTGCGCTGGGCGGCTTCAGCGGACTCGTGACGGGCCTTTTCGAGGATGCGTTCGGGGTTGCGCAGGCCGGCGGATCGGGCGCGCTCGCGCCAGTGCTGCCGTTCGTCGACCGCGCTACGCAGCTCTTTGTCGGGTCGTGCCGTCAGGGCAGCTCGCTGGCCGAGCTGGTAGGTCTCGGCGCGGGTGGGTTCGCGTTCTTCCCGGGTCCGGAAGGCGGCGAGCAGGTCACGGAGGTGGTGCTCCGTCTGGTGGCGGCGGGTGCTGAATGTGCTCCGTACCTTCTTGCTGACGCTGTGGAATTCCCGGATCGGGCGCTTGTCGAAGCTGATGCTGTCCTTGCGTTCGGTGGCCGTGATTCCCAGGTCGGCTGCCATGCCGCGCTCGATCTCGGCTGCGTAGATCTCGCCGAAGGTGACGCGCTGACGGTGCAGGGGCCGCGCGTCGAGGGCGAGCCACTTTCCGTCGGCGTACACCTTTGAACTGATCGCGATGTGGCGGTGGGAAGCCGGGTCTCCGGCACGACTTGAGCGGTGGGTGAAGATGGCGGCGGTGAGTCCGTCGGTGGCTATCTGGGCGACACCGTTGGCTCCGATGCGGGCGTACGCGGCGTCCGCCTCGATGCGCCGCCACATCTTCTGGAAGGCGCGTTCCTCGATCTTGGTGAGCTTCTCGCGGCCCTCCTCGTCTGCCACGGCCATCATGACCTGGAAGGATTTGACCGGGGAGACCACCATCTCCCAGCCTGCCCTGGCCGATCGTTCGCCGGCGCGTTCCACCTGGGCGCGGAGCTCGGCCTTGCGGGCCTCCGACGCCTTGGGCTCGTGGCGCAGGCGCTCCGCGTAACGTTCGTCGACCGTCTTGTACTGGCGCCACTTCCGGCCGAGAGCACGGCCGGTGTGGGGGTCCTCGCCGAACTTGAACAGGGCGTCGGCCTGCTCCTGGCTGACCCCTCCCGACAGGCCGAGAGCGGCGGCGCCGCGGCCGATCCACTGGCCCGGGGTGTCGGCTCCTGCGGCCCAGTTCTCCTCGTTCGCCTTGACGCCGAGGGTCCGGTCGCCGCTGGCGACGGTGCTCAGGAGGTAGTCGATTCCCTGTCCGGCGCTGACCGGGTGGATGGTCAGCACGCGCTGCTCCGGACCTGCCCTCTGAGCCCCTGTTCAGGGGCTCGGAGGGGCTTGATCGAAGCGTGCATGAAGGTGATCGTATTCGACCGTTCGGAGTATGCCAAAGGCAATGCACATGGTGTGCTTGATCTATCTGGGACAGATGTCGATGACTGGCGTACGACATGTCGTTGTCCTGTGAAGGCGAACCTTGTGTCGGACGACGTCAGAACGTCAGTGGCTGGCGACACGAAATGTCAGCGGACGGCGACATGAGGTGTGTCAGTAGGCGGTGACGGCTCGGAGAGCATCCGCAGGCTGTACGCGACGTTGTCGGTGAGAACGTGGACGAGCTCACCGCGGGCGACCATGTCGGCGGCGGCGAGGTCTTCGAGGGCCCGGCGCTGCGCGGCGTCGGCGGTGTCGATGCCGCCGTCGACACCTGAAGCGCGAGGTCAGAGGGTCGCGCGAGGAGAACAAGCAGGTCGGCTTGTTGAGACTGAGCGCTTCGGCTGGAGGGTACGCAACCGGTCAGCGTGGCTGGGACGTGGACCGGCCGGTCCCGGTATTCCCCGGGGCCGGCCGGTACGGCAGGGGTCAGCCCCTGAACTGCGTGAAGGCTTCGTGTTCCGTCTCCATGTCCTTGGCGCAGGGCGAAGTGAAGGCGGGGCCGAAGTGCGTGGGAATCGCGGCGGCGATGTCGCAGTTGGCGAAGCCACGGGTCGCTCCCGCGGAGCCCTGCTCGAAGTCGGCATCCGGGTTGGCCATCGCAACTCCGGATCCACCGAGCAGAACACCGGCAGCGAGAGCGGTCACGGACAGGGCAGTGACGCAAGCGGCGATCAGGCTGCCCAACTTGGCCGGGCGGCCACGCGACATGCCCTAACACCCGAACAGCCTTGGCTCCCGCTCCGCGAACCCTGAGCGCGGCAGTTGGCGAACCCCGTCAACTCTCGTGCTCAGTCACACGCGTGCGAGGTGACGTGGGGCGAGGGCCAGGGGGTCCAGGCTCTGCTTGCCGCGATCGATGCGGCGGGTCATTAGGGTGATGGCTGGCCAGTGATCAGAGTCTCGGAGTGCTGGATAAGGCGTTCGTCAGGTACTCAACGGGCCGGAACGTCCGGGCGGGGATTCGTTCTCCCGGCGATGGCCTCCGCCTGATCGGGGCGCAGGACATCGACACTCTCGTGCGGTCCGACACGGAGCAAGACTCCGTGTAAACCCGTGTCCTGGTTCAGGTAGAGCCGTTTGATCATCGTGTGACCTCTCCCGAGGAGGTCTGCACGCTTGAGCACCCGCTGCACCACATCCCCGTCCCGCGAGAGTTGCGGACCAGCCGTGTCCCCACCCAATCTCGTCATCCGAACGTACGGAGAACGATGCGCCTCCCCCGCACCTTTGCCGCCCTCATCGCCGTTCCGCTTGCCCTGTCGCCCCTGGCAACGACGACCGCCACGGCATCGGCAGCGCAGAGCTCAGCAAACTGCCATGTCACCGTCAGCAAGCAGGGCGGAGCTCCGAAGTACTACCGCACGTACAGCTCCGGCGAAGGTGAACAGCTCGTCCCCACCGCCTCGGTCTGGCCGCAAGGCAGCTGTCTCGACGGCAAGGCGGTCGGGCACACCGAAGGAAAATTCTCCTTCGTCAACAACCGCTGGTACGAATCCGGTCCGCTCAGCGCTGCCCCGTACAAGTACTTCTACCGCACCGACGAGCAGGAACAGGGTGTCGGCAGCCTGTTCTACGACTCGGACGACATCACCCGTGGCTGATATGGAACCGCCTCGACGAGCGGCTTGTTCTTCTTGATCCTTCCCATAGATGGCAGCGTCTCACTGACAACGTTCATGTCGCCGGGCACTGCCACTTTCGGGTCGCGCGACAATGGCGGCGGCCCACTCTGGTGGGTCCCGGTCGTGCGGGGAGACGCTGCCGCCGTGGTGCGCCTGGAAGAGCACCACGGCGTCGAAGTCGGCGAGGACGTCGCGCTCCAGGGGCCGGTGGGGGGCGCCAGGACTGGTCGTGGTCGGCGCAGCCTGTCGCGTAGAACATCGGGCCGGCCAGCGTCATTCTGAAGACATGGGGAATCGGAACGAGGAACTCGCTGCCCTTGTCCGCCAGGCCGTCTCTACTGCGGGTGCGCTCCGCCTGCTGGTCGAGCGGATGAACGATGTCGGCCTGCGCATGAACGACTACAGCGACGAGGATCTGCTCACCGTCGCCTCCGCCCTACACAGCGGCGAGGACCTGCTCACCGTCGCCTCCGCCCTACGGGGCAGCGCGATGATGATGGCGATGGACATGGGCAACGTCGAGCTGCTGAGCGAAATCACCGATCGCAAGGTGTACAAGACCGACCCCACCGAGTGGCTGCGGAAGCTCCGCGGCGATGAAGGGCAGCCCTGACTGGTACCTCCGCGCCGAACGCGTGAGAGCAGGGAGCGTGACGGCCTCCGCCCTCATCAACGGGTGGTAGTGATGAGTGCTGCGGGGACGACAGAACGTCAGAGGTAGTGCTGCTCAGGCGGTGGAACGATTAAGACGCGAGGGATCGTGGCGTACGAACATGGCTGGTGCCGGTCACCAGGGCGTTGACAGGCACGGCGGAGGGCTCATGGGTAGCTGCAGGCGGCCGGGCTGCTGGCGGCCGGCTGGCCGGCCGCGGCATCGGAAGCGGGCCTCGAGTTCGAGTGTGGGGTGGCCGTCGGCCGGGACGGGCGCTGAGCCGCCTGTCCGGTCGGATTGCCTGCCGCGGCCCCGGTGGGCGGCGAACGCCGTGTGGGCGTCTGCCTACGCGATCCAGCGATGGGGACGGCGGTCTCGTCTCCCGCCGCGTGCGCCCGAGGCGCGGTGTGAGCATCACCGCAGGTCGTGGGGCCCTATGGGGCTTTACTCGGAGTTGTCCTGTCTGCCTAAGATCCCGACATGACTTCACGGAACAACGAACTGAAGCTCGACCGGAAGCAGCGTCTGCGCGACAAGCAGCGGCGCCAGCTCAAGGCTCTGGAGACGGTCGACAAGTTGGAGAAGAAGCTCGAAGGCATCGACACCGCCAAGGAGCAGAAGATCGCGGTGATCGAGAAGGACGCGGCGAAGGAGGTCGCGGGGGTCGAGGCCGAGATGTCGGCGGCGGTCCAGGAGGCGATCGAGGTGTTCGGCAGTCAGCAGAGTGCCGCGGATGAGCTCGGGCTCTCGCTGCGCGACATACGCCGGTACCTGAGCCAGGGTGAGGACGAGCCGGAGGTGGAGGCGGATGCGGGGAACAAGCCGACGGTTGTGGTGCGCCCGGCGGCTGCGGTTACCGAGTCGGCCGCCGGAACCGCGGACGGAGTGGCGACAGAAGCGGCTGCTTCCGCTGATGCGGGCAAGTCGGACGAGGGGGAGCGGGAGAGCGCGGCCGCGTAGTGGTCGGCGCCGAACGGCCCCCAGCCCGTTCATTCTGCAGATGGCGTTCTGCGGGGTGCGGGGTGGGGGCCGTTGTCGTGTCCGTGGGTGTTACTTCGGGTCCGTCGTCGGGTTGTCGCGCTGGCCCTGGCCGTTGGCGACCAGGGCCTCGCGCCGCTTGATCCACGCCCGGACGTCGTCGACGTCGCGCTCGCCGTTCTCGTCGCGGGTCGGGAACGGGTCGTCGCCGCCGGCGTAGGTGCGGGCGTAGTACTTCACCATGTCTGCCGTGGTGCCGATCTCCCGGGCGAGTGCCGTCGGGCGGAGGCGGTTCGCCTTCGCGTTGCGGTGCGGCGCGATCGACCGGAGAATCCGGTTCGCTGAGTCGAGGGTTTTCACGCCCAGGTGCTCGGCGAGTGCCTCCGGGGTGACTGCCTGGCCGGCCTCGTCGGCCGCTCGGACGAACTCGAGGGCTTCACGCTCGCGGGCGGTGAGGCCACTCTCGTCGCGGGAGCGGGTAGGGGGGTTCGACGGCTTGCGGTCTCGTTCTGCGTTCCGCAGGATCCATTCGCGTACGGCTGGCCAGTCGCGCTCTCCCTTCTCGTCCGCGCCGGGGAAGGGGTCCTCGGATTTGTCGGTGCTGTACGCGCTCGCGTAGTAGTTCACTCCCCTTGGGGTGATCTTGAGCGTGCGCGCCAGGTCCTTGGTGTCCATCCGCGCCTTGCGGGGTCGGGCGATACGTGCGCGTTCGGCTACCTCGCGGGGTCCGCTGGCGGTGTCGTTCTTGGCGAACGGCTGGTCGATGTACCAGGCCAGCACCTTGTCGCGGTCGCGGTACTTGACGCCGCGGAGGCCCGGGGGCGGCTCGTCGGCGGGGAAGTCCGCTTCGTCGTAGACCCAGTTGCGTACGGAGAACACCGTGCGGCCGGTCGCCTTGGCGATGTCCGCGATGGTGATGCGCTTCGGCAGCTTGGCGAATGCTTCCTTGATCTCGTCGGTGGTCTTCATGGGTGGGTGCTCCTGGTCGGGGGCCGGTGCGCGGGCGGGGCGTCCGGCCGCGGGCTGCTGGAAAGAGGTGGAGACGCCGACAGGCCGGCGACGTGTGCGGTGCTCTCCACACAGCAGAGTGTGGGAGCACCGCACCGTCGCCGGCCGGGGCGCCGGGTTTGGGGCGTCACGGGGGATCGGTGGGCGGGTCGAAGGTCGTCGGGTCGAGGTGTCGGATCGCGGCTGCGGCGGGGTTGGCGATCTGGCTGGGTGCGTAGCTGCTGTTCTCGATCAGAGTGAGGGCCTGAGCGGGGTCGAGGTCCCACAGGGCGTTGATCCAGGAGGTGTCGTCTGCCCATTCGGCGGCTTCGCGGCGCAGACCGTCGAAGAGGCCGTAGGCGAGTTCGGGGCTGGCCGTGGTTGGGGTCGTCATGTTGGTGCTCCTGGTCGCGGTGACGGACGGGTCAAGCGGCGGCGGGGGTTCGGCCTGGGCGCGGCTCGATGCCGCGTTCGGGCCGTTGCGCGTCGGCGCGCCCGTCACCATGTCCCCTGGGCGGTGTGTGCTGCCGTGCCGCTGGTGATCCAGTCGGTGAAACGGCGCAGGTCGGTGATCTCCTTGTCGTACTGGCGGCGGCTGTGTTCGCGAACCTCGTCGGAGGAGCGGTGGGCGGACTGGCCGTACCAGCTTCCGGCGTCGAGGGCGTTGGCCCAGCGGTGAACGACATCGGCGAGGAGTTGTTCGGGCAGCCCGTGGAGGCAGGTGCAGGTGCCGGAGGTGACGGCTGCGTGGACGGCCCGGGCGACCTGCTGGTGGTCACGGAGGTTCGCGGGCATCGTGATGGGAGCCGTGGGCCAGTCCGGCAGGTGCTGGCAGGTTCCGATGTGCCGTACCGCGTCAGCGACGCAGGGCGCAGTCGTGGCCGCCGCGTGGAGTACGTGGCTGGTGGCGTCGGGCAGCAGGGCGAGGGCGGTGTTCATGTCGGCTGATCTCCGTACGTGGTCGTGGTGTGCGGTCCGGGGCCTGCCCTCCCTTTTCCGACGTTTACTAAACTACCTAGCGGTATGGGGGAGGTCAAGCGGAAAGCTGTGCGCCATGGTCGTCGGGCCACCATCCGGCGGCAGCGGCGTTGATCTCGTGGTGCCGAGCAGCGGCTTCGAGGGAGGCCGGGTCGGCAAGGTAGGCGGCGTAGGGCGGACGGGGCAGGGCTCCGGCGAGCACGCGTACACGGGCGGCCTGTTCGGTGAGGAGCTGGGCCGCGGCGGCGAACAGGTCGCCGGCGTTCTCTGCGTGGACGGTGGTTGTCCACTTTCCGTCACGGTGGCTGAGGGCTCGGATGGCCAGGGGGCGGAGTCGGACGCGGTAGCGGTAGTCGATGGCTGTCGATCGTTCAGGGGCGGATGGTGGTACGACGGCGGTGATGAGATGCGGGGCGTGTTCGGTGACCCAGGCCCGGTAGGTCGCGAGGTCACGGCCGGCCGGGTCGGGGTGGATGGAGAGGAAGTCGGCGAGGGCGGGGATCTGCTGTGCGGGCGGGGACCAGCGGGAGTAGATCCGGGCCTGCGGTTGTCCGTCGGGGCCGGTCCAGTCGATGATGGCGCGCTCGGGCGCGAGGGGCTCCTGGCGGGTGCGGCTGCCACGCAGGCTCCCACCCGCGCAACGCGGGTGGGAGCCTGCGTGGGCGATTCGGGCTACGGCTGGAGGATCTTCTCGATGGCCGCGAGCTGCTGCTCGGCCCTCTTGGCCCGACCGATCCACCCGTCCAGGGCTTCGCGTGCGACGGTGGCCTCCTTGCGGGCGAGGTCGCGTTCCTTGGCGATCTTTCGCGCGGCCTGGGCCTGTCGGACGAGTTCGCCCAGGTTGAGGGACTCCAGGGAGCCCGCCGCCGTGACCGGTTCAGGTTCCGTACGGACCGGGCGGGGGCGGTGACGGCCTTCGGCGCCTTGACGTTTCGCCTGACCGGAGTGCTGGGCATGGTGTGCTCCGCGAGATGTGAGCGGACGGTGCCGATCCTCTCTGAGGTGTAGGTGCAGTGGCGGCACCCGTACCGTTCGGTGCCGTCGGCCAGGAGCAGGTGCAGGGTCTGCTTGAAGTAGACGGGCTTCTCGGGCGTGCTGAGCGGGGACTCCACGCTCTGCTCTTCGATGACGGCGACGCCGCCGACGGTGGTAGCGGTCATGGGCCGCTTCCTTCCTGAGGGCACTCTCCGGCTGCGGGTGCAGCCGGGGGCGGAATGTGTCCGCCCCGTGGTGCGGGTGGTCGTGGTGTACGGTCCGGGGCTTGCCTCCCTTTTTCGACATGTACTAATTTACCTTACGAGTCGTCAAGATACAACTCCTGAGGCGCAGCGTCCCGTGTCACCGGGACGTACGTCCTACCGCGGCGGTCGGCAGCCAGACCGGATCGGCTCCTTGCTGTTCCCGGGACCGGCGCTGTGCGATCTCGGCGGTGGTGGCCGGTCGTACGGCGCGGACTTCGGGTTCCTCGGTCTGCTCGGTCGTGAAGTCGTCGCGCTCCAGGGCGTTGGCCATCCCCACGCTGTCGGTGAACCACCTCTGCCCGGTGGCGGTGAGCAGCACCGTCTCCGGTCGGCCGTACGCGGCGCCGCCGTCGGCGGTGAACTGCCCCGTGGAGCCGGCGGCCGGGCGGAAGCCGGCGCGGACGAGGGCTGCCGATACGGCGGCCGGGTCGCCGGCGGCCGGGACGCGCTCGGCGCGGCTCCAGGCGGCTGGCGCGTAGTGCGGGAGATAGATCTGGGGTTCGCCGCGGATCGTGATGCCGACGATGTGCGGGGCGACCGCGACGAGTTCTCCCTCGCTCGCGTAGACGCGGACGATTTCGCCGATGTCCTCGCCGGTGAACCGGCTCTGCTGGAGGGACATGCGCCCGGGCCTGCTGCTCCACCACTCGGTGCCGGTCAGCATGGCGGTCGCCTCGCGGACCTGTTCGCCGGTCATGGTCTGCCAGGCTAGGTCGAGCGGTACGACGCTGAGCTGCGGGGTGACTCCGTCGTTGGCGTAGGTGCGTACGGGCTCGGCGGGTGGCTGGGCGATGCCCAGGGTCTCCGCCAGGCTCACGGGGTCCTCGACGGCGGTAGAGCGGCCGTTGGCGGCGGTGTGGAAGGTGACGGCGAAGTGCGGCGGTATCTCGCTGCTGATGGTCACGAGGCGGTTCTCCCTGTTGGGGGTCCGGAGTGGGGGCGGGCTTGAGGCCGCGTGCGGCGGCCAGGTGGCGCGAGCGGGGCGCGCGTGGCCGGGCCGGCTCGATGCCGGCCCGGCCACGGCCGGGCTGCGCGGGCGTCGTAATGGGTGCCGGGTGGCCGCGCTGCGCTGGGCGCGGCCACCCGGGGCGGGCGTCAGAACGGGGGCTCGTCGCCGGTGGTCGGCGCGGTCGCCCAGGGGTCGGCGGCCGGGGTACCGCCCTGCTGGGGCTGCTGGCCCCATCCGCCGCCGCCCTGCTGCTGGGGCTGCTGGTTGCCGTTGCGCTGGACCTTGGTGATCTTGGCGGTTGCGCCGCGCAGGCTCGGGCCCACCTCCTCGACATCGAGTTCGTAGACCGTCCGCTTCTCGCCTTCGTTGGTCTCGTAGGACCGCTGCTTGAGTCGGCCCTGAATGATGACGCGCATGCCCTTGGTCAGGGACTCGGCGACGTTCTCGGCGACGTTGCGCCATACCGAGCAGGTGAGGAAGAGGCTTTCGCCGTCCTTCCATTCGTTGGTCTGCCGGTCGAAGGTGCGGGGCGTGGAGGCGACGCGGAATTTGGCGACGGCCGCGCCGGACGGGGTGAAGCGCAGCTCCGGGTCGTCGACCAGGTTGCCGATCAGGGTGATGACGGTCTCGCCTGCCATGGGTGGGATCTCCTCGTTCTCGTGGTTCGTAGCGGCCGGCCCGGGGCTTGCCTTCCTCTTTGCGACATGTACTAATTTACCTGCTCGGGGCGAAGGTGTCAACCTCCGCCCCGGCTGGTTTCGGGGTCAGTTGTCGAACATAAAGCTGCTGAACTCACGGTGTAGCTCCCACTCGAAATGCTGGGGCATCTCGGCGAAGTCGGGGAAGGTGTCGATCATCACCTGAGTGGAGACGGCGGGGAGGTAGACATCAACGAAGGTGTCGCCGGAGCGGTATTCCCACCAGACGAAGCGGTAGGGCTGGCCGTTGACGTAGCGCACGTGCTCCCTGCTCAGTTCGCCGTACGCGCTCTCCTCCGTGGACTCCAGCGTGCGCGGGCCGATCGTGAAGCGGGTGGCGGTCTGCATGACGTCCTCGTCTCGCTCAGTGGCTCGTGGTGGCCAGTCCGGGGCTTGCCTTCCCTGTTTCGACATGTACTAATCTACCTCATTTGGGCATGTTCGTCAACCGGGGAGCGACGGCGTTAGCTGACGCGCCGGAAGTAGTCGGCGGCGTACCGGGCGAACTTCTCATTCGCGTCGCGCCACAGGTGCTGCCGGGCGTCGGCGACGGGGTTGCCCATACTCCCCTCGGTCCGGGTGGAACTCTGCTCGGCCCGCGCGATCTTCTCGTGCCACGTCGCGACGGCATCCCTGCTGATGCTCAGCGCGTCAATGAGGTCTGCCCACAGCTCGATCTGGAACTGGTAGCCGGTGATGGTCTCGAAGAAGCTGTCCATGCGGACGCTCTCCGCCGTCAGCCCCTCGGCGTGGAGCCGGTCCCACCAGTCGCTCGCATAGCGTCGGGCGTTCGTCCGGCCGGCCTCGGCGGCGGTCTCCAGGCGGCCCTTGAACGCCTTGCGGTCTCGGGCGGCGCGGTCGGTGCTGACCATGGGGTGCTCCTCGTTGCAGCGGATGGTTCGCGGTGGCCGGCCCGGGGCTTGCCCTCCCTATTTCGACATGTACTAATCTACCCGATCGGGGGCGAGGGTGTCAACTCCCCGCCCCGGTCGGGCGGAGCTAGATCCAGCGGCCGGAATCGGCCTTGACTGCGGCCATGTGGGCCCGGTGCGCCTCGGTGGTCCAGTCGTACCGCTTGCGCTCGTGGGCCTGGTGCACGGCCTCGTGTGCGGCGATGTACGCGGTAAGCCGCTCGCGCTCGACGGTGCGTTGCCCCTGGTAGTTCGGGCAGTCCGCGCAGATGACGCCGTACACCGGGAGTTCGCCGACCTCTTCGCCTCGCGTGGCGGGGAGGGGTGCGGGCGTGCCCCACTCCTCGAACGGGCGCGCCGGGGGCTGGGGATGCCGGGCCGCGAGCGCCCACACGTCCCGCTTGTGCTGCTCCTGGTCGATGGTGACCGGGCCGAGCCACGCCGGGCAGTGGTCGCACGTGGCGGCGTACAGGGTGGTACTGGCGACGATGCGGGCGTAGACGGTGGCGCTGGGGGGTGCGTCGAGCGTGGCGGTCACGGCGGGCCCTTCGGGTGGATGTGCGGGGTCCTGGGGCAGGCCGCCCGGGGCGCGACGGCCCCGGGCGGCGGCGTGGGGCCGCTGGTCAGCGCTGGACGGCCATGGGGCCAACGGTGGTGTCCGTGAAGGGGTCGGTCATGCCCGGATCACCAAAAAGGATCTTGTGGATGGTGCGGGCTTCCAGCCAATCGGCGTCCCACTCGCCGTCACTGCCGATGGCGACGTGGGCGGGGTTGAGGGTGTGGGCGCGGAGCAGTAGGGCGGACACGGCCATGTCGTAGGGCTTGGCGGCCGTTTTGCAGAAGTCCCAGACGAACGGACCTCCGCGCCGCGCGTAGTCGCCGGGGCTGAGTCCGAGGTAGAACGTCTCGTGGCTGTCCGGGCCCCGGCCGTTGAAACAGATTCCGTCCTCGTCGATCAGCGGTGCCCCCTTGCCCATGCCTCCGGCGAGCGCGACGCCCTGCTTCTTGACGTAGTCGGTGATCGCGGCAGCGTCCAGGCGCAGCTGGAGCCAGTTGTTCCGGAACCCCTCCGCCTCGGGGGCGTACGAGAAGTAGTGCGTGTAACCCATGGGATTCACTCCTGGACTCGGTGGTTCGTGGTGGCCGGCCCCGGGGTTTGCCTTCCCTGTTTCGACATGTACTAATCTACCCGACCGGGGCGGGGGTGTCAACTCCCCGCCCCCGTGGATGCGGGCTGTTCATCGGTGGACGTAGACCGTGACGCCGTCGACCTGGATGCGCTCCCAGTCCTCGGCGCGCCATATGTAGCTCGCCGCGCACCGGGCGCACAGCCGGTCGCCCTGTCGCCAGTCGTTGGCCTCGACGGGGAACGGCTCGGCCGCGCGGGTGCCGCAGTTGGCGCACCGGGCCCCGGGCGGCAACCGGACGGGTGCGAGCGGCGGGGGCGGGGTGCTGCGGTCGATGGGGGAGGCGGGGGGAAGGGTGACCGTGCAGAGGTAGGGCGGCTCGGCCTGGTGCTCGAAGCTGTGGCGGGACTCGATCCGCCACAGCCGGTCACCGGGGACGGCTCCCGCGTCCCAGTGGCGTACGGCGGCTGTGATCTCGCTGATGGCGTCCGCCCAGAGATCCGCCCGGCGTCCGTGTAGCGCGTCGATGTCCTCACGGGTGGCCACCGTGGCCCCGTTCGCGTCCTCCAGCCGGAGGAACCGCGCGGGGCGGCCCGGGATGCGGTCGGTGTCGGTCCGGTCGAGGATGACGCGCGCTGCGGCGGGCCAGTGGAGCCGGACGTCCGGGGCTGCGGAGAACAGGAACGCCCCGGCTATGTCGGTGTTGGCCTGATGGAGTCGTCGGCGGTGCGCGTGGAGGTGGGCGGCGGGGTCGGTGTACGGATCGGGGTCCAGGGGCGGCGCGGCGGGGTGGGGGCTCATCGGTCGGTGCGCTCCTCGGCGGTGTGGCGGATCATGCGCCATGCGGCGGCCCGGCCGCTCTCGGTGGCGCGTTCGCGAGCGCGGATACGGGCGGCGCGCTCGGCGTCGAACGCGATCATGGCGGCGCGGTCTCCGGCGGCTGCGCGGGCGAGCAGGGACATGAGCGGGTCGGTGACGGGCTGGGCGTTCACTGGCGGTCCGTTCTGCGCGGGGGTGCGGGGGCGGCCGGCCCCGGGCTGTCCTGGGGCGCGGCGGGCGGGCCCCCGCGCCCGGTGAGGGCGCGGGGGCGGCTGCTACAGCCGGACGGTGTCGCCCTTGTCCTGGACCCGGTCCGGGTCTGCCTCGGGGTCGTCGGCGTACTCGGCGACGTGCAGGGACAGTTCGTGACGCAACTCGGTCGCCTTGATGCTGTCCAGCGAATCCAGGGGGCGGGCGACGAACTCCGCGCCGTACTCGTAGTCGTCGGCGCGGAAGTAGCCGTATCCGACCCGGTCGACAGTCTCGGCGCGGCTGCCGTACAGCTCCTGTGCGATCTCCCGGATGGTGTCGAGCTGGTCGGCGGCGGTGAGCATCACGGCGGGCATGTTCGTCTCCTGGACTCGGTGGTTCGTGGTGGCCGGTCCCGGGGTTTGCCTTCCCTGTTTCGACATGTACTAATTTACCTGTTCGGGGTAAGGCTGTCAACTCCTGCATACGCGATTCTTGGACATCTCAAGAATTCCCCCGGACCAGGTGCCAGGTTCCGGCTCCGTCGTAAATCGCGCTTACGGTGGATGCTGCAATCCAGTCGACGGCGAGCGATCCCGCAACGGCGGCGATGTGATCGCGCCACAACTGGGGAACGCCTTCCGCGCCGCTGTCGGAGAGGTATTCGAGGGCGTGTTCCGTTACCGCTGATTCCGCCCCGATGTGGCCGTGTACGGTTGTGATGAATTTCCCTTGGCAAGTTTCCGCAATATCCTTCGCCTCTACCTCTCCGTAGAAGTGACCGACCACGGCGGCGGGGTATTCGTCCAGTGCTTCGGCCAGCATCACCAGGTCTTCTATGTTCTCATTTTCCCCGAGCGGGATACCGTCGAATCCCTCGTAGTCGTGAATGGCGAATTCTTCCGCACCTTCTCGACGGGACTTCGCAAGCATGTCGCCGATTTCCTTGTAAACCTCCTCGGTATCCTGCTGAACGTCGATCCACTTTCCGTGATAGGTTCAGGCGTTGTAGTCGGACAGGGAGGCGGCGTAAATGGCGAACATGGCGATTTCCTTTGGCTTGCAGAATTCGGGGGCGGGGCGGGGGCGGCCCCTTACGGGGCCGCTCCGGCCGGTCAGATGACGCGCATCCCGAACAGGCGGGGGCTGTCGTCCTTCACGCCGCACCACTCCTCGGCGCAGTCGCCGCACAGCAGCGCACAGCCGCAGTCGTCGCGGTTGAAGATGTGCCAGCCCTTGTCGTGGGCGTCCCATGCGCCCGCGTCGGCGTCGTCGGGGAAGCCGGAGCGATCCCCGCACTGGTCGCAGGTGATCTCGTCGAACTCGATGACGGCGGGCGCGGTCTCGATATGGACGGGTGCGGCCTCGGTGATGACGGCGGTCATGGGATCGCTCCTCGACTCGGTGGTTCGTGGTGGCCGATCCGAGGTTTGCCCTCCCCGTTCCGACATGTACTAATTTACCTGATAAAGTTAGGGGTGTCAACTCCTGACCTGCGGTTTTATGAACGGGCTCGGCTTGCTCGGGGTGGCGGGCGCGGAGCGGCTGCGTGTCCCTGTGGTGTGGCCAAGCCCCAAACGGTCCGTCAGCCGGGGTCCGGCCTCGGCCCCACAGTGCCGTTGCCCGGGGACCATTTCCCCCTCCCTCCCGCGAAAAAAGAAACAGGGTCCGCGTGCGCGGAGGTCAAGCGCGGGAGGGAGTACCGCAGCCGGTATAGCCACGAAGGAGCGGGCCGGCGAGGACACGGACCGGAGCGCTTGAGGTCCGTGTGCGCGGACCCACAATCGAAGAGCCGGGATGGAGGGGGAGATCCCTGCCGGACCGCAGCGCAGCGGAGGTCCGGCAGGTTGCAGCGCCCGGCGTCAGCCGGGCTCCACCCGGCGCGGAGCGCCGGCCTCCCCTGCGTGGCCGCGGAGCGGGCAGGTGCCCGTCCCGCCGCCGCCTCAAGCGGCGGCCAGGGTCCGGTCGTCCAGCAGGGTCCGGAGCTGTTGGACGTGCGCGCCGGCCTTGTCGCGGGCCTGCGTGGCGCGGAGGAGTGCCTCCTCGCGTTCGGCCAGCTGCTTCTGGTGGGCGGCGAGCCAGTACGGAGCGCCGGCCAGCTGCGCGCTGTGTTCGAGTTCGGGGAGGTCGCTCCGGGCCCGCCAGTGCTCGACGACGGCACCGAGCACGGCGTGGGCGTGGGCTTGTGTGGCGGGCGGCAGCGGTATGGGGTTGCCGGCTTCGTTGCGCCGGGAGGTCGGGACCGGACTGTCTTCATCGAGCCGGGCGAAGTTGACCCGGGACGGGCCTGCGAGCGGTACGCCGTTGATGGTCAACCGATCCCCGCGCGGGAGGGCCGGCGAGACGGGTTCGGTGCCGAAGATGATCAGGAGGTCCGGCGACCAGGAGTAGGTCGGCACCGTGGGGTCGGCGGTCCTGGTAGCGGGGGAGAGGACCACGGAACCGCGAACATGGGGACCGGTGAGCCGGTAAGCGACCGTGCCGTCCGCGTGATCGGTGGTGATCTCCATCTTCAGCAGGCCGTAGCAGCCGAGGTGCTGCTCCGCCTGGTCCGTCGGGAGGTGCTGACGTTCGGGGGACATGGGACTCCTTCGGTTGCGGGGTGGAGGCGGGACCGCGGTCGCGTACGGGGCGGCGGTCGTGTACGCGGTCGCGGCGGCTCGATGCCGTCGCGACCGCGCCCCGGGACGGAGCGTCAGCCGCCGTACGGCCGGCGGGAGAAGCGAGAGGGGCGTTCGCGCCGTTGGCGGCTCGATGCCGCCAACGGCGCGGTCCGCGTCCGCCTCCCTGGGTTCAGGGGGCGGGGATCGCGGCCACCTGCCACGCTTCGAGTTCCCAGGTGAGGTCCTCACACTGCACGCGGATGGCGTGCGGGGTGGCCGTGAGCAGGTTGGTTCCGGACTCCAGCTCATAGTCGGCGCTGACCTGGAACGTCGCTCCGGTGTGGTTGCGGAGCCTGCCGGTCAGCAGCGCGGCGACATGGGCAGCGCTGGCGCGGTCCAGCGGGACGTACTCGCCGATCAAGCATTCGGTGCAGCCGCACCCGATCGGGTCGACGGCTATCAGGCGGGACATGGCGTGTTGCTCCTTGGGCGGTGGCTGGGGTCGGCCGCCGTACGGCCGGAAGTGGGGCGGGCGGGGGCGTTCGCGAACGCGGCGGCTCGATGCCGCCGCGTTCGCGGCTGCGCGCCGGGGCGGCTGATGCCCTGGGGCCCGGCCCGTCCGGGGGGGACGGGCCGGGCGGGGAAGCCGCCCGGAGCGGGTGGGGTGGGCTCCGGGCGGCGGCTGGTGGTTACGCGTTGGCTGCGAGGCTCATCGCGGTGAGGGCTTGGCCCTCAAGCTCGAACGCCGCATCTGCGTCGGTGAGCGTCTGCGCGGTGGCGGTGATCGCCTGCATGACTCCGCCCGCCGTGGTCTGTCCGCCCCGGATGAAGTGGCCGAGGATGGATTCGCGGAGGCTGTCGGAGAACTTGAGCTTCTTCGACACGACCTCGACCGTCTTGACGGGGTCGGCGATCTCGCGGCCCGCGTCCTTCTCGATCTCGGTCAACTTCGCCTCGACGTACTCACGGTCAAGGAAGGTGCCGACGGCGTCGCGCGCCTGGGCGGTGATCAGTTCGAGGTTCTTGGTCTCGGTGTCGCCGGACCAGCGGATGACGCCTTCGTCCAGCTTCGCGCCGAGGTGGACGGCGCGCAGTGCGTCCTTGGTGACGGTCATGCCGTTGGTGCACACCTGGACGACGATGCGCGGTGTGATCGTGAACGCTCCCGCGCCGACCTCGCTGTTGGCGAGCACGAATCCGGCGCTGACGATGGGGAGTTCGTCGCCGGTCTGGCCGGAGAAGGGAGAGCGGTAGCCCTTGAGGAGGCTGGGGGCGAGCACCTTGATGTGCTCGGACTCGACGCGCACGATCATGCGGCGTTCCGTGAGGTCGCATCCGGTGATCTTGACCTCGTGGCCGGAGGCGCGGACGCCGTTCAGCGCGGCCATGAGGACATCGAAGTTGTCGATCATCTTGTAGCTGTCGGACAGGAACGCGCGGAGGATGCCCTCCCCGCCCTGCTGGCCGCTGAAGCCGCGCAGGAGGAACTTGCGGGCCGGGTCCTCGGCCAGCCATCCGGAGACGTTGGCGTCGTACAGGTCGACCTTGTCGGCGCGCATCCGGCGCAGGTAGGCGAGCGGGATGCCCAGCTTGGCGGAGATGCCCTCGTCGGCGACGGTGGTGGGGCGGTAGGTGCCGTCCGCCATGGTTACGCCGTGCTCGGTGAGGATGGGCGGGAGGCCCTGGACGGTGATGTTGCCGTGGTGGACGGTGAGGGCGGAGGCCGGGGCGACCATGTCGATCTTGTCGGCCTGCTGGCGCTCCAGGATCTGCGCGAGGTCGGCGAGAGAGGCGTTCCGGGCGTCCGATGCGGCGTCGGTCGGGATGACAGCGGCGGCGCGACGGGTGAACTCGGTGGTCTCGAATGCCATGATGCGCTCCTTGGAAGGAATGGTCGTGGTGGTCGTTCCCGGGGTTTGCCCTCCCCGTTCCGACATGTACTAATTTACCCGCTCAGGGCGTGGGTGTCAACTCCTGACCTGCGGGTTTTCATGATCTTTTCGCGCGGCTTCCCTGCGCCCGCAGGTTGGCGCTGCCCGTAGCGGGGTGTCCCTCCGGTCGGTCGGCGGCGCGGTGGGTGCCGCGCCCGGCCGGGAGCGGTGGGCTCGCGCAGCGACCGCGTAGCGGCCTGGCCTGCCGCTCCCGGCCGGGGGTGGCAGGGTTCGGACGTCGATCGGGCGGAGGGACACCGCGCGGCCCCACAGCTCCCCGACCACCGACCAGCCGCAGTCGACGACGGGGACCACCCCTCTGGGAGTGAGGCCGGGGTCCGGGGCGGAGCCCCGCTCCAGCCTGCACTGCTATCCAGGCTTGGCCCGGTGGATGAGGGCACGGCCGGCGCCCATGACCGGCTCGTCAGGAGGGAAGGAAGGCGTAACGCGTCGTGGCGAAGTAGTCGCAGCCGTCCTCGGACGGGCGGGCTGCGCAGTGCCAGCAGGGCCGGGCGCCGGGGTGGGTCGCGACGTGGTGATGACATCGGTACCCGTCGTAGGGACCGCTGGTACGCGGGTGGGTGAGGAGGATCAGTTCGAAGTCCGCGGGCCTGGCCCAGCCCGTGACGCCCCGCCGTGGGTGCGGCCACCCGGTGGCCCCGTCTGCGGAGACGACGCCGCAGATCGACACGAGCATCCTGTTCCGGTCGGCGTCGACGGCGTGGACGCTGTACCGGGTTCGCTCCGCCACCCGCCCCTGAACGGTCCAGGGCGAATGGGTCGGGCCGTGGGCGTGGCCGAGGACGGCGAGGCCTTCGCGTTGCAGGGGAAGCGTCCGCGGAGGATTCCAGAGGGTGTTCACGCTGTTCACCGGCTCGCGCCCTCGCCCGGTGTCCGGGCCGCCTTGTCCGCCTCCTGGACCGACCGGCCGACGCGGCTGCGGATTCGCTCCCCGCGCTCTGCGATTTCGTCAGGCGAAGGCATGGGGCCACCCCGGCCTCCGGCCGCCAGTCGGCGGATGTGGGCAGCCTGACGCGAGAGCAGGTCAGCGGCGACGTCGTAGAGCTCGTCGTCGGTGCCGGCCTGGTGGGTGACGTCCCAGCGGCCCCGGGCACCGGGCAGGGTCGTCTCCCGCTCTCGGGTCGTCACCAGCAGCGTGCGCCCGGAAGGCCGCCGCCCCGTCGTGAGTTGCACCAGGTAGTGGAACTGCACATCAGAGCCTGGCAGCAGGAACACCATGCGGTCGCCTCCTTCGTCCTCGCCCAGGACGTGAGGGGCGTGACCGGCGGCCCAGTTCCGGAAGAGGTCCGCAGCGGGGGCCTCTCCGAGTTCCCGCGCGGCGTGTACGAAGTCCGCGAGCGCGGGCAAAAAGGTGCTGGGGCTCAGCCAGGGGTTGCGCTGGAAGAGCACAGGGGAATCGCTGTCTGACTGGTGCCATTCGATGATGGCGCGGGCTCCCATCGGGACGCCTCCTTGGTGGTGGTCGTGGTGGGCGGCCCCGGGTTTGCCGTCCCGGAGCGCGGTGGGCTGCCACGTACCCCGGCAGGTACCGGGGCGCGCCGCCGCCGTTAGGGGTAGGTCGGGTTGGCGTACTTCTCGGCCGGAGGCTCGGCGCTGCCGGGCTCAAGCGGGAGGTACTCGTGGTCACCCCCGACGTTGTAGGTGCAGAAGCTGCTGTCGGGGTAGGCGTAGATCTCCTCGGTTCCCCTGTAGACCCGCTCCCAACGGAAGGACCAGGCGACGGGGAAGCAGCTGCTCTCGTCGACGTTGACCGCGCCGATCTCACCGATCGAGTATTCGGTGTACGGGCCCGGGGAGAACTTGTCCTGGATGAGCATGCCGACCCTGAGATCCCGTGCCGCGACGGCGGGCAGGCCCGTGGCCACGCAGGCCGCGCACGAACCGTGGGCGTGAGGCTGGTGCGGCATGAGGATGCAACTCCTTGGTGAAGAGACGGTCGTGGTGGCCGATCCCGAGGCTTGCCTTCCTCGTTTCGACATGTACTAATTCACCTAGCCGGCTGGGAGAAGTCAACCCCCCTCTCGGGCCGGTGACGGCTTCGTGCGGGGGGCCGTACGGGGCGGAGTTCTCGCAGCTCGGCGATCCGTCGGCCGCACTCCCGGGCCTGCTCCAGGCGCTCACGCACCTCCCGGAGTGCGGTCGCCCGCTGGTTCCGAAGGTTCGTGATGTCGAGCGGCGCGTACGCGACGTGGCGGGCGTGCCTCAGTTCGGCACGGTCCTCCCGGGCCGCGTAATGGCGGACGAGAGCTGCCACGGTGGACGCGGCGCGCCGGTAGGCGTTGTCGGTGACCTGCTTGCGCTCCCAGGGGTCGCTCCCGGACGGGCGCGGGTAGACGCGGCGCGGCCGGCTCATCCAGTGGTGCCACAGCTCTTCGGCTCGCCACTGGGGATCGGCGAGGTGTTCCTCCATGTCGGCGATCTTCACGCGGGAGCCTCCGCGGACCTCCATCCCGTTGAATACCGGCCGGTCCTCCCACAGGGTGCCGGTGGAACGGTTGAGGGTGCAGGAGACCGGGCGGCCGTAGTCCAGGAGGAGGGCGTCCGGCTCGCCGCGCAAGGGTGTGAGGGTGAACCAGCCTTCGAACTGGGCGACTTCGTACGACGTGACACCGAAGGCCCAGTCGGTCTCGACACGCCGTACGTGGATGTTCTCGCCGGCGGCGGTGGCGAGGATGAGTGCCGCGCCGTCTGTCACAGCTGGCCGGTTCACCGGGGGCCCGCTGTTGCCGGGGGCGTCCAGCGGTCACCGGTCCACAGTTCCCAGCGCACGGCCTGCGGCGCCTGGACGGCGATCTGGTCGGCGAGGGCTTCGGCGAAGACGCTGGGCCGCCCGTGGACGGCGACGAAGACCAACACGGACCCGCTCTCGGCGAAACCGCGGGCGAGGGTCTGGCCGCACCGCATCGCGGCGCGGACGCTGCGTTCGGTGTCGAACTCGCGGACAAGTGTTTCGTAGACCTCGTCGGCGTCGACCGGAACACCATCTTGTCGGGCCCCGGCGACGAAGTCCCGCACAACGCCGAGGTCGGCGTGTGAATGGTGGTGGAGCACGGGGCTCCCGCCTGTGCCGGAGTCCTCGACGGTGCCGATGGTGCGGCCGTCGTAGGTCAGCACGCCCCGGTAGTGGGCAAGGTCGCTCGTAGATTCGAGCAACGTGATGGCGAAACGGAGGTGGGGGACAGCCAGGCCGGTGTGCGGAAGGATGTCGGGCACAGGGGTCAGCTCCTTGCGCTGGGTGGTCGTGGTGGCCGCAGCGGGTTCGCCCTCCCGCTTCGGCTCGCTTCTTGGCGGCGTGCAGGGGTCAGGCGGCGTCACCGGTGGACAAGCACGCTCCGAGGGCCTCGGACTCGTGGTGTCCGATGACGACGCGTATCCCGTGCTGCTCGTCCTTCCACTCCTCGATCAGCTCGTCACCGTCGAGCCTGGGGGGCACCAGTGCGTCCGCGAGGCCCCCGTAATTCTCGTCCCAGGTGGCGTGCAACTCGGCGATCAGGGCGGTGCGGAAGTCCGGGCCGGACAGTCTCATTGCGCAGATGCTGAGGGACGTGTTGCCGTCGACGGGAACGTAGAAGACGGTCCACTCCGTGGGCTCCGGAGTGTTCATGCGATCGCCCCGGAGGTGACGATGTCCGGACTCCCGGCTTCGGTGAGGTAAGAGATGGCGGCCTTGTTGGAGATGGAGTTCTCGCGCGCGCCCACCCAGGGTGCCGGGCCCTCCCGCTTGGTGACGGCGATGATCTTGCCGCCATGGACGACGAGGCCGAGCTGGTACAGGCGCGTGAAGGTCGGCTCCGGCCACCAGTCGGCGGGGATGTAGTCCGGGGTGTCGTGCTCGGTGGTCCGGCTGACGAGGTATCCGGTGCTCTGCTGCTCGATCGTCCAGCCGGACGCACCGGCGGCCTTGACGGCGGCGATCAGTTGGGCCTGGGTAGCCATGGGGTAACTATTTAGGGGTCTCAGCTGGCCGTGGGCAGCATCCACGGCCGCCCGGCGAAGAGGTCACGTAGGGCGGTCAGCGGATCGATGCCGTGC
>NZ_JBXAWK010000041.1:0-61944 GCF_057291755.1 Kitasatospora sp. UYEF31 | reverse complement strand
CGGGACGCTTCGCGCCCGTCGCCTCACGGTGGTGCGGGTCGGGACGCTTCGCGCCCGTCGCCTCACGGTGGTGCGGGTCGGGACGCTTCGCGCCCTCGCCCCCTTGTGGTTCCGCTGGGACACTGTGCGCCCTCGCCTGCCTGCGGGAGGGGCTCCGGGCCCGCACCCGGCCGCGCGGCCCGGAGGTGATTTCCCGTACGGAATCGCCCGGAATTCCCGCCGAATCCGGGGCGCGGCCTGTTATTGGTCGTTACAGTGTGGAGGCATGACGACCGTCGAGCGCGCACCCGCACTGGACCAGCTGGACCGCGCCGTGCTGCGGGTCACCGCACGCGACGACACCTCCCCCGCGCGGGCCCGGCAGATCCGCTGGGTCGCCGGGGAACTGCGCCGGGCACTGGAACGCGAGGACTTCCCCACCGGCTCCGGCGAATCCCTCACCGCACTGCTGTCGGCCACACCCGTGACGGCCTACCTCGACCTCGCCTCCCAGGGCGAACTGCGCACCCGCGCCGCACCCCTGGGCGCCAAGGCCTCCACCAACGCCAGCCTGCGCATCCGCATGGACTGCCTGGAGATCCTCGCCCGCTCCGGCTCGGTGCCCGTGGAACTGCCGCCCCGCCCCGAGATCCCCGAACTCAAAACACCCGTCGGCGCCCGGCAGCGCTCCCTGCTCCAGCAGTGGCTGGAAGCCCACGCCGACAAACCCGCCGCCGACCCGGGCCGGGTTCGGCTGACCGCCCTGGTGGGCGTCGTCCTGGACACCGGGGCCCGCACCGGCGAACTGTGCGCGCTGAAACTGGACGACCTAGGCGAGGACTTCAAGGACATCCGGATCGTCCGCAAACCCCAGGCCCGCTCGGTCAGCGCCGCCGTCACCGAGATCCACAGCCTGTCCGGGCACACCCGCACCGCCCTCAAACACTGGCTCAACGTCCGCG
This sequence comes from Kitasatospora sp. UYEF31, assembly GCF_057291755.1. NCBI lineage: Bacteria > Bacillati > Actinomycetota > Actinomycetes > Kitasatosporales > Streptomycetaceae > Kitasatospora > Kitasatospora sp. UYEF31. Next base: position 61,003 of record NZ_JBXAWK010000041.1, on the reverse strand, counting down.
AAGACCTCATCGTGCGCGTCCAGGGCACCGCGACCGCCCTGTGGGTGTCGGTCCGCGGCAACCACGCCGGACTCCTGGACGCCGACGGCCAGGCCCGCCACCGCCCCGCCGGAATGCCCCTGATGCCCCGCGGGCTGGCCCGCGCGTACACCCGCACCGTCGTCCAGCTCAACGCCGAAATGGCCGGCGCCCCCGGCTGGCAGCCGCTGCCGTTCCGCCTGGAACAGCTGCGCCGCGCGGTGGACGCCGTCCCCCAGGAACCAGACGTCCACGAACGGTAACGGTCCCGGGTTCTTGCGGGGCAGGACCCGCCCCGCAGAACCCGGGACCGTCCCGGCGCACGGTCAGCGCAGCAGGTAACGCCCGATCACCATCCGCTGGATCTGATTGGTGCCCTCCACGATCTGCAGCACCTTCGCCTCACGCATATACCGCTCAGCGGGGAAGTCCGCGGTGTAGCCGTAGCCGCCGAGCACCTGCACCGCATCCGTGGTGACCCGCATCGCCGTATCGGTGCACACCAGCTTGGCCATCGCCGCCTCCTTGCCGAACGGACGCCCGGCGTCCCGCAGCCGGGCCGCGGCCAGGTACAGCGCCCGGCCGGCCTCAATGCCCGCCGCCATGTCCGCGATCATGAACTGAATGCCCTGGAAGTCCGCGATCGGCCGCCCGAACTGCCGCCTGCCGCGCGCGTAGTCCACCGCCAGGTCCAACGCCGCCTGCGCCACACCCACCGCGCACGCCGCGATACCCAGCCGGCCCGACTCCAGCGCACACAGTGCGATCTTGAACCCCTCGCCCTCAGCGCCGATCCGCCGACCGGCCCCCACCCGCACCCCGTCCAGGTGCACCTGCGTCGTCGGCGACGACTTCATGCCCATCTTGCGCTCGGGCACCCCGAACGACAGCCCCTCCGCGTCGGCGGGCACCAGGAACACACTGATGCCCTGCGAACCTTCATCAGACGTCCGGGCCATCACCGTGTAGAAGTCCGCCCGCCCGCCGTGGGTGATCCACGCCTTCGAACCCGTCAGGACGTAACCGTCACCGTCGCGCACCGCCCGGGTCGTCAACGCCCCCGCGTCCGAACCCGACGCGGCCTCCGACAGGCAGTACGCGCCCAGCAGACCACCCTCCAGCATCGCCGGAAGAAAACACCCCTGCTGCTCCTCCGTGCCGAACCGCGGGGCCCGGGGTCACCGGAGCCGACAGGAATGGGAGGCAGCACACCGGCCGAGGTTTTCAGCCCGCGCGTGCGCCGATCGTACGGCCGCCGCCCAGTCCACGAAACCGGGACGGCCGAGACCCTCCCCGGCCCCTGGCCACCGGGCCCGGATCACACGGGCCGACCGTACGGGAAACCCGTGACCTCACACGCCCCCCAGGACCCCGTCGGCCGCCAGCCCCGCCGCCTCCTGCGGATCGACACCCCAGGCCGCCAGGACCTCCGGCGACAGCTTCGCCGAGGGCCGCGGGGACTGCGCGGGCGTCCGCGACAGGCGCGGCGCGGCGGCGGGCTGGAGCACCCCGCCGACGGTCGTGTACGTGCCACGCGCCTCGTTGTGGTCGTGCGCCGCGGCCTCGTCCCAGTCCAGGACCGGGGCCACACACGCGTCCGTACCCTCGAACACCGAAGCCCACGCATCCCTCGTACGGGAAGCGAACACCTGCGTGAACCGCTCCCGCAGCGCGGGCCAGCCCGACCGGTCCAACTGCGCCGGAAGCTCCACCGCGTCCAACCCCAGACCGGTCAGCAGCGCCGCGTAGAACTGCGGTTCGATCGCACCCACCGCCACACACCCACCGTCCGCACAGGTGTACGTGTCATAGAACGGCGACCCGGTGTCCAGCAGGTTCGTCCCCACCTCGCCACGCCAGCCGCCCACCGACCGCAAGCCGTGGATGAACGCGCCCAGCACCGCCGAACCGTCGGTCATCGCAGCGTCCACCACCTGTCCCACACCCGAACGCTGCGCCTCGACGAGCGCGGCCAGGATGCCGAACGCGCACATCATCGCGCCGCCGCCGTAGTCGCCGACCAGGTTCAGCGGCGGCACGGGACGCTCACCCCGCCGGGCGAAGGCGTGCAGCACCCCCGAGGTCGCGATGTAGTTGATGTCGTGGCCCGCGCGCTGCGCGAGGGGACCGTCCTGGCCCCAGCCGGTCATCCGCGCGTACACCAGACGCCCGTTACGACCCAGACACACCTCAGGACCCAGGCCCAGGCGTTCGGTGACGCCGGGGCGGAAACCCTCCACCAGCACGTCCGCGTTCCCGGCCAGACGCAGTACGGTCTCCACCCCGGCAGGGGACTTCAGGTCCACCTCCAGCGTGCCCACCCGGCCGCGGCCGACGACCATCTCCGGCGCGCCGGCCGAGCCGAGCCGGTCGACGCGCAGCACCTGCGCGCCGTGGTCGGCCAGCATCATCCCCACGAAGGGCCCCGGGCCGATGCCCGCGAGCTCGACGACTTTGATCCCCGCCAGTGCGCCCATGACGTCCCGCCTCCAAACATTCAAGGCGTACGGAAGCCGTGACCCGGCCGGGTCTGCTCACTCTCAGCAGCCGCGACCGGGGTCCGTTCCCCGTACGTTTCGGATCTTCGCGGCCAGTGGAGCGCCTGACGGCGCATCACGCAATGCCCGGCGGGTGGCTTGTTCCGATTCGTCCGGCTCGTACTTGACCAAGTGAACTGCTTAGCCCCTGTGGACGTCACCGCGTCTCGGTACGATGCGCGTGTCGCCGCGAACACCAAGGGTGAGCGCACGCGGCACCGGGACACCAGGAGGGGGCGAAGCGGTGGGTCGGACCGAACGCGCAGCACATACCGGAAGCCCGGCCGAACTGGCCTGGCTCCGCGGCATGGACGCATACACCTGCGGCGCCTATCTCAAGGCCGAGACGCAGTTCCGCGCAGCCGTGGAGCGCGACCCGACGATGGCCGACGCCTGGCTGGGGCTGCACGCCCTCAAAGCCGACGTCCCCACCGCGGTCGTGGCGATGTACACGCACCGGGAGCACTTCGGGGAGATGCGCCGCAAATGGCAGCGTCCACTGAACTCGTGGTACTGGCTGGGGTGGTGGGTCCAGCTCGTCCTGGAGACCCCCCGCGACCTGGCGCTCGCGCACGCCTCGCACTGGCTCGACGGGCAACACCTGCCCGAGCTCGACGCCGCACTGGCCACGTGCCCCGACCCCGTGCAGGACCCGGCGACACGCTTCCTGCACGCATGCCGGGCCTACCTGACCAAGGACTGGGAGAACCTGCTGCGGCACACCACCGGACTGGACGACGACCCACTCCTGGGGGTGGAGGCCGGACTGTTCGCCGGCATGGCCCGGGTGCGGCTGGGGCTGTACGGCAAGGCCGAGCACGTCCTGGCCACCGCCCTGTCCCGGTGCCGCTCCGAGCACCCGCAGCGCAAGGAACTGCGCTACTGGCTGGCCCGCGCGCTGGAGGAGACCGGGCGCGGCTCCGCCGCGCTGCCGCTGTACCGCTCGGTGCACCTGGCCGACCCCGCGTTCATGGACACCACCGTGCGCCTGGCCGCGCTGGCCGCAGACGTCCCCGACGACCCGGCCGACGACTGGGACCACAACCCCACCGGCACCGTCCCCCTGCCGGTCGTCGACACCCTCTCCCCACCCGGCCGACCCGCGACCGCACCACAACAGCGCCCCACCGCCACGGTGTCCTCCGCACAACCCGCGCCGGACCCCGCCGCGGCCGAACGCACCGCACCGCTGCCGGCGGGCACCGCCGACCGGCCCCGCACCGACCATCTGACCGTCGTCCTGGCAGAGCTTGAGGCGATGGTCGGGCTCGACCCGGTCAAACAACAGGTCCGCGCACTGTCCGCGCAGATGCGCATGGCCAAACACCGCGCCGACCAGGGCCTGGCCGCACCGCAGCCCAAACGGCACTTCGTGTTCTCCGGCCCCTCCGGCACCGGGAAGACCACCGTCGCCCGACTGCTCGGCCGGGTGTTCGCCGCCCTGGGCCTGCTGGACACCGACCGTCTCATCGAAGCCCAACGCTCCGACCTGGTCGGCGAATACCTCGGCCAGACCGCGGTCAAGACCAACGAGCTCATCGACCAGGCCATCGGCGGGGTCCTGTTCATCGACGAGGCCTACGCCCTGGCGAACACCGGCTACGCCAAAGGCGACGCGTACGGAGACGAGGCACTCCAGGTCCTGCTCAAGCGGGCCGAGGACGACCGCGACCGCCTGGTGATCATCCTCGCCGGGTACCCCGAGGGCATGGACCGGCTCCTGGCCGTCAACCCCGGTCTGACGTCCCGGTTCACCACCCGGGTGGAGTTCCCGTCCTACTCCGCCGAGGAGCTCGCGCGCATCGCCGAGACGACCGCGGAGGCCGCCGGGGACTGCTGGGACGACGACTCCGCGGCGGAACTGCGGTCCATCACCGCCCACGTGATCGAACAGGGCTGGGTCGACGAACTGGGCAACGCCCGGCTGGTGCGCACGCTGTACGAGAAGTGCTGCACGTACCGCGATGTGCGCCTGGTGGACCTCAGGGCCGACCCGACGCGGGAGGACCTCACGACGCTGCGCCTGTCGGACCTGCTGCAGGCCTACGGGGAAGTGGCCGGGGACAGGTTCTGACGTATTCACGCAAGACGTATTCGTACCGAAGGCCGCCGGGCGGTCGTCCGGCGGCCTTCCGTACAGCGTCGCGAATGTCTCAGTGCCCGGCTGCGGTGCCGTGCTTCTCCACCAGGTCCCGAAGCTCCCCCGCGTCCTTGATGGCCTGGTCCTTGCCGTTGGACACCTGGATGCCCATCGCCGCGACGGTGTCGCCGTCGGACAGGTCCAGGAACACCCACGGGTCGCCCTCCCGCAGGTAGACGCGCACGATCTGCGCCCACTCCAGTTGGTGACTGGACACCAGGTTGACGACCCGCACCCCGGCGGCGTCCGCCGTGACGCTGGGCCGTCCCAGCACCAGCAGGAACGCCGCCACCGCCGCGCCGGTGACCACCACGCCCAGCTTCGACGCGAGACTCCAGCCCGGCGAAGGCAGCGCCACCGCCATCACCACGCACCCGCCGAAGCACACCGCCGCGGCACTGCGGGTGACCAGTCGGCTGCGCTTGGCGTGCCAGGTGCGGGGAAGGACGGCGGGGGTGCTCATACAGCTCCGGTGCGGTGAAAGAGGGACCCCCTCCAGGCGACGGAGCGCAGCGGGGGAGCGCGTCCAAAGGACGCGGCTTGGCCGGGCGACGCGCGGGCGCCGAGCGGCCCAGGAACGCCGGCGACGGACGTGCACCTCCCGGACGGGGGCTGGGGGGAGGGAGGAGGACGCCCACGCTCGGAGCCCGGGATTACTACAGTCGGCAGGCGTGGATGTTGGTCGTCAGGATCGCGCGCGCGCCCAAGTCGTACAGCTCGTCCATGATGCGCTGCGAGTCGCGGCTCGGGACCATCGACCGAACGGCCACCCAGCCCTCGTGGTGCAGCGGCGACACGGTCGGCGACTCCAGGCCCGGGGTCAGCGCGACGGCCTTCTCGACGTGCTCGACCCGGATGTCGTAGTCCATCATCACGTAGCGGCGGGCCACCAGGACGCCCTGCAGACGGCGCAGGAACGTGCCGACCTTCGGGTCGTCGGCGTCCGCGCCGACACGGCGGATCACCACGGCCTCCGACTCCATGATCGGCTCGCCGATCACTTCGAGCCCGGCGTTGCGCAGTGACGTGCCGGTCTCCACCACGTCGGCGATGATCTGCGCGACACCCAGCTCGATGGCGGTCTCCACCGCGCCGTCCAAGTGGACGACCGAAGCGTCGACGCCGTTGTCGGCCAGGTGCTTGGCCACCACGCCTTCGTACGAGGTCGCGATCGTCATGCCGCCGAAGTCCTCGACGCCGTTCGCGGTGCCGGGGCGGGTCGCGTAGCGGAACGTGGAGCGGGCGAAGCCCAGTTGCAGGATCTCCTCGGCGGCCACGCCGGAGTCGAGCAGCAGGTCACGCCCGGTGATGCCGATGTCCAGACGCCCGGAGGACACGTAGATCGCGATGTCCCGGGGGCGCAGGTAGAAGAACTCGACCTGGTTGTCGACGTCGACCAGGACCAGTTCCTTGGACTCCTTGCGCTGCCGGTAGCCGGCCTCATGGAGCATCGCCGACGCAGGTCCGGACAGTGCACCCTTGTTCGGGACGGCGATGCGCAGCATGCGGTGCTTCCTTACGCGAAAAGGTACGGATCGGGTACCGGTCTACCAGGTGCGGGCGCGGCTGCGCCCCGGCTGCCGGATGGCGAGACGGGGCACTGCGCCTTGCCCGGTTTGTTCAGAGGTGAGCGTATACGTCCTTGAGGGTGATCCCGCGGGCCACCATCATCACCTGGAGGTGGTAGAGCAGCTGGGAGATCTCCTCGGCCAGTTCCTCGTCGGTCTCGTACTCGGCTGCGGTCCAGACCTCGGCGGCCTCTTCGACGACCTTCTTGCCGATGGCGTGGACGCCGGCGGTCACCAGTTCGACGGTGCGGGAGCCGGGGGTGCCGGCCGCGGCCTTGGCCTGCAGTTCGCCGAACAACTGCTCGAAGGTCTTCAACGTCGCGTCCTTTGTGCTCATCTTGATGGTTCCGCCACTTTACGCAGGGTCATCGCGGTGGCCACCGCCGCCTGCGCGGCCTGCTGCCCCTTGTCCTCGAACGAGCCTTCGATTCCGGCGCGGTCCAGGGCCTGCTGTTCGGTGTCGCAGGTCAGGACGCCGAAGCCGACGGGGACGCCGGAGTCCAGCGACACCCGCAGGAGTCCGTCGGTGGCGGCCGCGCACACGTACTCGAAGTGGGGTGTCCCACCACGGATGACCACGCCCAGCGCCACGACCGCGTCGTAGCCGTTGGCGGCGAGGGACTTCGCGACGACGGGCAGTTCGAACGCGCCGGGGACGCGGACGACGGTGGGGTCGTCGACGCCCATTTCGGACAGGGCCTTGAGGGCGCCTGTGAGCAGGCCGTCCATGACCTGGGTGTGCCACAGGGCGGCGACGACGCCCACCTTCAGGGCGTGGCAGTCCTCGACGGTGAGCTCGGGGGCTCCGGAACCGCTCATGCGCTTTTCTTCCTTCGTGCAGGCCGGTTTTTTCGTACGGTCCGGTTGCGGACGGTCCGGTTGCGGACGGTCAGCCGGCGGGGTTTCGTGCAGCGGGGGTTTCGTGCAGCGGGGTTTTTCAGGCCGTACGGGTCACTCGCCGGCCGCGGCCGGCAGCCACGGCAGGTCGTGCCCCATGCGGTCACGCTTGGTCATGAGGTAGCGCAGGTTGTCGGAGGTGGCGTGGACCGGCAGCGCCTCACGGCCCAGTATTTCCAGCCCGTAGCCCTCAAGGCCGGCGCGCTTGGCCGGGTTGTTGGTCAGCAGGCACATGGATTCGACGCCGAGGTCGGTGAGGATCTGCGCGCCGGTGCCGTAGTCGCGGGCGTCGGCGGGCAGGCCCAGTTCGAGGTTGGCGTCGACGGTGTCGGCGCCGGCGTCCTGCAGCTGGTAGGCCTGTAGTTTGTGGATCAGCCCGATGCCGCGGCCCTCGTGTCCGCGCATGTACAGGACGACGCCGCGGCCCTCCTTGGCGATACGGGCCAGGGACGCGTCCAGTTGGGGGCCGCAATCACAGCGCAGTGAGCCGAAGACGTCGCCGGTGAGGCATTCGGAGTGGACGCGCACCAGGACGTCCCGGCCGTCGGTGAGGTCCCCGTACACCAGGGCGACGTGCTCGATGCCGTCGACGAGGCTGCGGTAGCCCACCGCCTGGAACACCCCGTGCGTGGTGGGCATCCGGGTGGACGCCTCCTGCACGACGGTGCGCTCGGTGCGGCGGCGGTAGGCGATGAGGTCGGCGATGGACACGATCTTCAGGCCGTGCCGGCGGGCGAACGGCACCAGCTGCGGCAAGCGCAGCATCTCGCCGTCGTCGCCGGCGATCTCCACGATCGCCGCGGCGGGGCGCAGCCCGGCCAGGCGGGCCAGGTCCACACCGGCCTCGGTGTGCCCGGCGCGCACCAGGACCCCGCCGGACTTCGCGCGCAGCGGGAAGATGTGCCCGGGGCGGACGAAGTCCGTCGACAGGCTGCCCCCGGCGGCCAGCAACCGCAGTGTCGCGGCCCGGTCGGAGGCGGAGATGCCGGTGCTGACGCCGTGGTCGGCGGTGGCGTCCACCGAGACGGTGAACGCGGTGCGCATCGACTCGGTGTTGTGGTCGACCATCTGCGGCAGGTCCAGACGGTCGAGGTCGTCCTCTTCCATGGGCGCGCAGATCAGGCCGCGGCACTGGGTCATCATGAACGCCACCGTCGAGGTGGTGATCAGTTCGGCGGCGACGATGAGGTCGCCCTCGTTCTCGCGGTCCTCGTCGTCCACGACGACGATGGGGCGTCCGGCGGCGATCTCGGCGATGGCCTCCTCGATGCTGTCCAGCGTCAGGTCGCCGGCCGCGTCGCCTGCGCCGACGGCCCCGTCATCGACCGTGACGACCGTGGTGGCGGCGGTCTGGGTCAGGTCCTCGGTGATGCTCACGCACCGGCTCCTTCCATGGCGCGCGGGTGCGCGGCTGAGTCCTGCTGTGCCTTGTTCTTGTTCGACCGCTTCCACCAGTCCCACATCCCGAGCAGGACCAGTGCCCCGTACACCACGTAGACGAGTCCGGAGAACGGCAGTCCGCTGGTGAACGCCAGCCGCACGCCGACCACGTCGACCAGCGCCCAGGCGAACCAGAACTCCACCCAGCCGCGGGCCTGCGCGACCATCGCCACCAGGGTGCCGACGAAGATGTACGCGTCCGGCCACGGGTTCCACGACAGCTTCGGGAACGCCGTGAACAGCCAGCCCACCAGGAGCGTGCCGACCACGCCGCCCAGCAGGAGCAGCCCGCGTTCCTTCCACGTGGCGAAGCGGATCTCCAGTTCGCCGCCGTGGCCGGCCCTTTGGTGCTGCCACTGCCGCCAGCCCCACAGGGCCACGCTGATGACCAGGAGCTGCTTGCCGACGCCGCCGGTCAGGTTCACGTGGTAGTACGCGGCGACCAGGATCACCCCGGAGACGAACTGCGCGGGCCAGGTCCATATGGAGCGGCGCCAGCCCAGCGCCAGCGCGACCAGGCCCATCGTGTTGCCGACCATGTCGGACCAGATGACCTTCTGTCCGAAGGCTTCGAAGGCCTGGCTGTTGAGGCTGTCCAGGATTGCGTTCACGCCGCCGTCTCCGTAGTGCCCCGCGCACCGAGCATCCGCTCGACGTACTTGGCGATCACGTCCACTTCGAGGTTCACCGGATCGCCCACCGCCGCCGCGCCCAGCGTCGTCAGCGCCAGGGTGGTGGGGATGAGGCTGACGGTGAACCAGTCGGCCCCGGCCTCCACGACCGTGAGGCTGACGCCGTCCACCGTGACCGAGCCCTTGTCGACGACATACCGCGACAGGTGCGCAGGAAGGGCGACGCGCACGATCTCCCAGTGCTCGCCGGGGATGCGCTCCAGTACGGTGCCCACCCCGTCGACGTGCCCCTGCACCAGGTGCCCACCGAGCCGTCCGCCCAGTTCCATCGGGCGCTCCAGGTTCACCCTCGACCCGGGCGCCAGGACGCCCAGCGACGACTTGTCGAGCGTCTCGGCCATCACGTCGGCGGTGAACTGCGCCAGCTCCGGGTCGACCTTGTCGTCCACGACCGTCAGACACACCCCGTTGACCGCGATCGAGTCACCGTGCCGCGCGCCGACGGTCACCTGCGGCCCGCGGATCGTCAGCCGGGCCGAGTCCCCCATCGGTTCCACGGCGACGACCTCGCCGAGCTCCTCCACGATTCCGGTGAACATGTCTACTCCTTGACCAGTACAGGACGGGCAGTGATGCGGATATCAGGGCCGAGCCGCGTGACATCGTCGATGTCCAGACGCAACGCCGCGGCGATAGTGCCGATTCCGGCGGGCCCCAGGACAGCGGGCCCGGCGCCCAGGAACGCGGGCGCGAGATAGCCGACGACGGTGTCGACCAGACCCGCGGCGACGAACGCCCCCGCGAGGGTCGGACCGCCCTCAAGCAGCACCGAACGGACCCCGCTCCGGTAGAGCTCGGCGAGCAACGCGTGCAGGTCAAGGCCGCTTTCGGTGCGCGGCAGGACGACGATCCGTGCGTACGGGGCCAGATGCGCGGCGTCGGCGTCCCCGCCCACCGCGATCAACGTCGGCGCGGCGCCGTCCAGGACCCGCGAGCCGCGCTTGGTGCGGGCGTGGGTGTCGACGACCACCCGCAGGGGCTGTGTAACTCCGGCTCCAAGCAGGGGCTGTGTAACTCCGGCTCCAAGCAGGGGCGTCATCCTCACATCTCCGTCGCTGCGCTCCGGAGCTGTTCGGCGCCCCTGCGTCGCCGGAAGGACTGCGTCCTGCGGACGCGCTCCCTCGCTGCGCTCAGTCGCCCCAAGCGCGGGTGCCCTCATCGTGTCCCCGTCGCTGCGCTCGGCCGCTGTTCGGCGCCCCTGCGTCGCCGGAAGGACTGCGTCCTGCGGACGCGCTCCCTCGCTGCGCTCAGTCGCCCCAAGCTCGGGCGCCCCGTGGGGGGCCCGTACGGCCAGGTGGGGGTCGTCGGACTGCTGCGTGCCGGAACCCACCACCACCGCGTCGACGGTCGAGCGCAGCCGGTGCACGTCCGCGCGGGACTCGGGGGAGGTGATCCAGCGGCTGGTGCCGTCGGCCGCCGCACTGCGTCCGTCGAGGGTCGCGGCGTACTTCCAGGTGACGTGGGGGCGGCCCAGGCGCACGGCGGTCAGCCAGACCTCGTTGACCTGGGCGGCTTCTGCCTCCAGGACGCCTCGGATGACGTCGACCCCGACGCGGCGCAGCACCTCGGCGCCGCCGGCGGCCTGCGGATCGGGGTCGGACACCGCGTAGACCACTCGGCTGACGCCCGCGTCGAGCAGTGCCAGGGTGCAGGGGCCGGTACGCCCGGTGTGGTTGCAGGGCTCCAGGGTGACCACCGCGGTGCCGCCACGGGCGCTGTCGCCCGCCTGGGCCAGGGCGCCGACCTCGGCGTGCGGGCCGCCGGCGACGGCGTGGAAGCCCTCGCCGACGATGCTGCCGTGTATGTCCAGGACGACGCAGCCCACGACCGGGTTGGGGCTGGTGGCACCGGCCCCGCGTGCGGCCAGCGCGACGGCGCGGCGCATGGCGTCGGCGTACGGCTGGGGGGTGCTGCTCCCAACGGCGGCCATCTCGGGCGTCTCCTCGCGTCGTGGTGACGACACGCGGCCCGGGGGTGCGCAAAACGGGGAGGCGGAAGCAGACGGTCCGGTCTGTGCGGCGAGCCCGCTGGAGACGGGCACAGGAGTGCCCGGGCATGCCGCAGTGAACCGACCGCCGCGCGCTGCCTCCCATCCGGACTTTAACCGTCGGTACCGGAGTTCCACCGGTTCAGCCGACCGCTCCTCGAAGGGGTTTCGAGTCGCAGTCGGGTCGCGGACTATTACCGCCGGCTCGGAATTTCACCGACCCCGGAGCGCGCGTACGTCTTATGCGTACAACTTGCAGTGTGCCATGACCGGCAGTCGTCGCGTTCTTCCCAGGGCTGTGTGGTCCATCACCCAGGGTGCGTGTTCGTCACCCCTGGATATCTGACGCACTATCAGCTACCGGGCTCCAAGCGCAGGCGTCATCCTCCTGTCGCCTTCGCTTCGCCCAGTCACCAGTCGGCGCAGAGGGCACCTCCCGGACGGAGCCTGGGGAGCGTCACCCGGTCGGGCCGCGGCACCCGCCGAGCTTCGCCGGCTCCTTCGCTGCGCTCCCCCGCTGTCGCCCGGTCGCCGCACAGTGGTGCGACTGAGGCACTGTGCCTCCCCCACCGCCCCGACTGTGGGCACCCGTGCGGACGTGGGATTCTGTGCGCATGGCCGTGCAGATCAACCCCAGCATCCTGTCTTCGGACTTCGCCCGCCTTGCCGACGAAGCCGCGACAGCCTCCAACGCCGACTGGCTCCACGTCGACGTCATGGACAACCACTTCGTGCCCAACCTGACCTTGGGCCTGCCGGTGGTCGAAAGCCTCCTCAAGGCGACCGACACCCCCCTCGACTGCCACCTCATGATCAACGACCCCGACCGGTGGGCCCCGCAGTACGCCGAAGCCGGCGCGCGCTCGGTCACCTTCCACGTCGAGGCCGCCGCCGCCCCCGTACGCCTGGCCCGCAACCTGCGCGCCCTGGGCGCCAGGTCGTCGATGGCGCTCAAACCGGCCACGCCCATCGAACCGTACGAGGACCTGCTCCCCGAACTCGACATGCTGCTGGTCATGACCGTGGAGCCCGGCTTCGGCGGGCAGAGCTTCCTCGACATCATGCTTCCCAAGATCCGCCGCACCCGGCAGCTCATCGACAAGCACGGCCTGGAGATGTGGCTGCAGGTCGACGGCGGCGTGTCCGCGTCCACCATCGAGCAGTGCGCGGACGCCGGGGCGGACGTGTTCGTCGCCGGCTCCGCGGTGTTCGACGGACGCGACCCGAACGCGGCGATCGACAAACTACGGGCGCTGGCGGAGGCTTCCACCGGTAAGGCCTCCTGGGCCTGCAAACACTGACGCCATGACGATCCTGGCGTTCCCGGGGCACTGTGACCACCACGGGCCCGCCCGCAAACGCCAGGATCATTACAGGCACACATGACTCGCAGAACCCTCCGACTCCCACACCGACACGCCCTCGTCCCGCACCGGCCGCTCCAGCCACCCCCGGAACACCAGCGCCACCACCAGCACCGCGAACATCGCCACCAGGTGCTCCCGGCCCGCCAGGTTCGGCTTGACGATCACTTCGACGATCATCGCCACCCAGATGAGACCGAAGACAACCCAGCCCCTCCGCACCAGGGCGATCGCGACAACCAACGCCACCACCGCAGCCGACGGGCCGGTGTCCAGGATGTACCGGGCCTTCTCACCGATACCCAGCCAGTGGTCCTCGCCCAGAGCGATCATCGGCCGCGCGGAGAACGTCCCGAACACCGTCGCCACATACGCCAGCACCACCGTGCGCAGCCGGCCGAACGTCAGCTCGGCCAGCCCGAACACCAAAAACACCTGCGCCAGCGCACCCCACACTGGCAGATCCGGCGCCGGGACGAACAACGACAACGGCGTACGGACCAGCGCCTCCCACACCGGCAGCTCCGCGCGCACCCCGCCGACCGCGTGGATGAACCGGCCGGCGCCCTCGACCTTCCACAGCAACCAGAAGCCGAGCGTCAAAAACATCGACAGTACGGTGAACGGGACCGCCCCGAGCCCCCGCCCGCGCAGCCGCGCCCACGGTACGGCGAACAGACGCCGGCCCTCGGACCGGAGATACCCACGAGCGGTGGCGGGGCGCGGCGGTGGACCTACGGACATGCGGCGCCTCCCAGGAAGTGATCACTCATCCCGGCCGGTATGCCCGAATTCTCAATGTTTGAGACGCGACATAGGCCACATAATCACCAACGGCCCCGTCCGAGGCTCCCCACCCGCACAACCGGCGGCCGTCCACACTGCCCACCCACACCAACGGCTGCCGCGCAGTACGCACCCACACGAACGACGGCCGCGCAGTACGCACGACCGCCGTCCAATCAACCCCGGAGGCTACTTCTTGCGCAGCAGCGCGAAGTACATCGCGTCCGTCCCGTGCAGGTGCGGCCACAGCTGCAGGTCCGGTCCTTCACCCAGGTCCGGGACACCGGGCAGCAACTCGCGGGCGTCCACCCACTCCACATCGAACTCCCCGGCCCGCAGGACGTCGTCCACCACCATGCGCGTCTCAGCCACGTGCGGCGAGCACGTCACGTACGCCACCAGACCACCGGGACGGGCCGACACCAGCGCACTGTGCAGGAGGTCCCGCTGCAGCGAACCCAGACCCACCACATCGTCAGGGCGGCGACGCCACCGCGACTCCGGACGACGACGCAACGCCCCCAGACCGCTGCACGGAACATCCGCGACGACCCGGTCGAACTCCTCGGGCCTCCACGGCGGCTGCGTGCCGTCCGCACACACCACCTGGTGCTTCGTCTCACGGCCCAGCGCATTACGCACCAGACGCGCCCGGTGCTGCCTGGGCTCACACGCCACCAGTCGCGCGTCACGCCCGTCGGCCAGCGCCGCGAGCAACGCCGCCTTGCCGCCCGGGCCCGCACACAGGTCCAACCACTCCGCGTCACGGCCCTCCACCGGCGCGTTCGCCAGCGCAGCGGCGATCAGCTGACTGCCCTCGTCCTGCACACCGGCCCGACCGTTGCGCACCAGCGCGATCGCACCCGGGTCACCTTCAGGCCAGATCGCCGCGTACGGCGACCAACGGCCCGGCTTCGCGCCGACCGCGTACAACTCATCCACATCGGACCGCCCCGGCCGGGCCACCAGCGTGATCGCCGGCGGCACGTTGTCCGCCGCCAGCAACGCGTTGATCGCAGCCCGGTCGTTGGGCATACCCCGCGCACCCAGCGCGTCCCACATCGCCGAAACGATCCAGCGCGGATGCGAGTGCACCACCGAAAGATGCCCCTCGGGGTCCTCCTCCCACGACGGCGCGACCCGCTCCACCCAAGTGTCCAGGTCGTACGCGCCCACCTTGCGCAACACCGCGTTGACGAACTTCGCCCGCCCGTCACCCAGCACACCGCGCGCCAGCTCCACCGTCTCGGACACCGCCGCGTGCGTGGGGATACGCATCGACAGCAACTGGTGCGCGCCCAGACACAGAACATCCATCACCGGCGGGTCGATCTCACCCAGCGGCCGGTCCACACAACGCTCAATGATCGCGTCGTACGTGCCCTGCCGACGCAGCGTGCCGTTGACCAGCTCAGTGGCCAAAGCCGCGTCCCGGCCCTCCAGCTTCCGCTCCCGCAACAACCCCGGCAGCACCAGGTTGGCGTACGCGTCCTTCTCCGCCACCTGCCGCAGCACGTGGAACGCGGTCACCCGCACCCGGTCCGGCTTCGGCCGCCGGTGCGGCCGCGCGGGACTCTTGCCACCGGTGGACGGCTTACTGGGGCCACTGGTGGCTGGCTTGCTGGCGTTCACGTGCTGAGTCACTCCGTACCGTCGTTTTCATCGTTCTCGAACTTCTCACCGGACTCCGGACGCACACCGCGCGCCCAGTCCGTCGCCGCCATCATCCGCTTGCCCTGCGCCTTGACCTCAGTCAACTCCACCGCATGACTGCCGGTACCCACCCGGACGGACTTCTTCTCCACCACGATCACCCCCGGCGCCAGAGAATCATCCCCCGGCACAGGACGCACGGGACCGAGCTTGACCCGCTCACCGCGGAACACCGTCCACGCACCCGGCGCCGGACTGCAACCCCGTACAAGACGGTCCACCCGCAGCGCCGGATGCGACCAGTCGACCATCGCGTCCGCCACCGTGATCTTCGGGGCCAGCGACACCCCGTCGAGCGACTGCGCATGCGCCACCAGCGTGCCGTCCGCGATGCCGTCCACCGTCGCCACCAGCAAACGCGCACCCGACACCGAAAGCCGCGCCAGCAGGTCACCCGAAGTGTCCGTCGAGCGGACCTCCTCCGTCACCGACCCGTACACCGGACCCGAATCCAGCCCCCGCTCGATCAGGAACGTCACCGCACCGGTGATGTCGTCACCCGCCATCACCGAATGCTGCACCGGGGCCGCCCCACGCCACGCCGGAAGCAGCGAGAAGTGCAGATTCACCCACCCGTGCGCCGGGACATCCAACGCCACCTCGGGCAGCAGCGCACCGTACGCCACGACCGGACAACAGTCCGGCGCGATCTCCCGCAACCTCGCCAGGAAGTCCTCATCACGCGGCTTGACCGGCTTCAGCACCTCGATGCCGGCCTCGGCCGCCCGCTGCGCCACCGGGCTGGGAACCAGCTTGCGCCCACGCCCCGCCGGAGCGTCTGGCCGCGTGACCACCGCGACAACCTCGTGCTTGTCAGAGGCCAACAGGGCCTCCAGCGCCGGAACGGCGACTTCAGGCGTGCCCGCGAAGACCAGACGCATCGAGAGGGGAAACCTTTCAACCAGAAGGGGAAGTACGGAAAGACTGCTGCCCGACGCCTGACCACAGCGTGCGGTCTACTGCGCGCGGTGCTTCAAAGTGCCCTGCCGAACGTCGAATGCGGCGACACCTTCACCTGCGGCGCGGACTGACCCAGCCACCCCGCCTCACGGATCGCCCGCATCGCCGACTTGCGCTGCTCGCGGTCGAGCCGGTCGATGAACATCACACCGTCCAGATGGTCGGTCTCGTGCTGGATGCACCGCGACAGCAACTGCGTGCCCTCGATCTCCACCGGCTCGCCGAACTCGTTGAACCCCTTGGCGACCACCCCGTACGCACGCTTCGTGTCGTACTGCAGACCCGGCAGCGACAGGCAGCCCTCCGGGCCGTCCTGCTCATCGTCGGACAGGTCCAGGTCCGGATTGATCAGATGCCCCAGCACACCGTCCACGTGGTACGTGAACACCCGCAGGAGCACACCGATCTGCGGCGCCGCCAGGCCCGCACCAGGAGCGTCCCGCATCGTCTCGCCCAGGTCCTTGACCAGGTTGCGCAGTTCCTTGTCGAACACCGTCACCGGCTCCGCCTTGGTACGCAGCACAGGATCGCCGAACAGGCGGATGGGCTGGATGGCCACGGTGGGAGCTCCCGTTCAATCAAACAACGTCAGTCAACGGCCCGCGGACCCACGTCCGCTCCGCCAAAGACGCCAGTCTACCGACGGCGGCGGGTACGGACTCTCCCGCCGCCTGACATCCTCCGGACCCATGGGGAACCTGGGGAACCTTCCGCCCGGCCGCGGACACAGGACAAGTGTGACCACCGAAGCAGACTGTGATCCCGACGCAGAATCAGACCACATCCTGTGGCGCAGAACCCGGGAAGGCGACCGCGAAGCCTTCGGCGCGCTCTTCGACCGGCACGCCAGAGCCGTCTACAACCACCTGTTCCGCCGTACGGCCTGCTGGGCCGACGCCGAGGACCTGACCTCCGCGGTCTTCCTGCTCGCCTGGCGCAAACGCGCCGAAGTCGTCCTGGACCGTGACAGCGCCCTGCCCTGGCTGCTCGGCGTCTCCAACCATGCGGTACAGAATCAGCGCCGCTCTCTCAAGCGCTACCAGGCCATGCGCGACAGCCTCCCCCAGCCGGCCGCCGTACCCGACCACGCAGACGAAGTCGCCGACCGCCTCGACGACGAACACTCCATGGCGATACTGCGCCGCTCGGTCGAACAGCTCCCGGCACACGAACGCGAAGTCATCGAACTGTGCGTCTGGTCAGGACTGGACCAACAGGCCGCCGCCACCGCCCTGGGCATAGCCGTCGGCACCGTCAAATCCCGCCTGCACCGCGCCAGACGCCGCCTGGGCGACCTCGTCCTGATCGTCGGCGACACCACAGCCCCCGTACTGGTCAAGGAGATGTCATGAGCGATTTCCCCAACCGCCCACCGGCCGACCGCGACCTGCCCGGCCAGGCGCAGCGCCGGACCGAACTGCTGCACCTGCTCGACCTCGACGACGGGGTCCTGGAACCCGCGATATCCGTACGGAAACGCTGGCTGATGCCCGTCGCGGCGGCAGCGGCCGTAGCCGCTGTGGTGGCGGGGATGGTCGTCGCACTGCCGTCCGACAAGGGCCAGGGTCACAGCGGACCGGCGGCCGTCACCGTGCCCAAACTGCCACCGACCAGGCCGGGGGTGATGGAACCGGTCCAGGCCGACGTCGCCCGGTTGATCTATGAGCAGTGCATCGCGCGCACACCCGCGTCCGAGTTGCCGGAAGAAGCACAGGCGTTCATCAAACACCGCACCCCCGCGCAGAACGCCGAGGACGAGGAATACAGCAAGGCCGTCGCCACCGCCCGGATCTCCATCGCCATGCACACCACCTCACAGGACGGCAAGGACAACGTGGTCGTCCTCGCCCGGTACACCGAGCCGGCCTCCACCGCCTTCGACCGAAATCCCACACCACCCCTGCCTGCGTTCCTGGCCTGCACCGTCGACACCACGACCGGCAAAGGAACCCGGAGCCTCCGCGACAACGCACCGTCCCGACCCGGCGGCGACTATCTGACCGGCCAGGTCGACATCGACAAAGCGACCGCCTGGTCGACCCCCGCCCACGGCTCGATGATCGCCGACGTCACCGGACGCCTCACCGCACAGGTCACCCGCGTGACCCTGGACTACGGCACCGGGGAACACGACGCCCTCATCAACGACCGCCTGTGGTACTTCGGCGGCAACGTCACCGCGGTCGGCACCAACTACCTCAAGCCCCACGTCCGCGGCTACGACCGGACCGGGAAGGTCGTGTGGGACAGCACCACCGACTCCCCGCCGCGGGACCGCTGCTGGATCAGCCCGACCGGATACCAGCTCGCCTCCGCCGGCACCGACCAGAACGGACAGCTCCTTCCCGTGGCGATCTCCGAATGCCTGCGCACCATCCCCTGGTCGTGAAACCCCCAACGGCACGTTGACCTCGGGGTGCTGGTGGTCGAACCGGCACCCCGCGGTCTCCAGACACATCCGTGGCCCACGCCCGCATATCCTGACCAGGACATGAACCTCACCTTCCCCGCCGCCCTCCCCGTCTCCGCCCGCAAAGACGAGATCGCCGCCGCGATCCGCGACCACCAGGTCGTCATCGTCGCCGGGCAGACCGGCTCGGGGAAGACCACCCAGCTCCCCAAGATCTGCCTCGAACTCGGCAGGGGAGCCAAGGGCCGCCTCATCGGCCACACCCAGCCCCGCCGCATCGCCGCCCGCGCCGTCGCCGAACGCATCGCCGACGAACTCGGCACCCCCCTCGGCGAGGTCATCGGCTACCAGGTCCGCTTTGAGGAGCACAGCAAGCGGAGCACCCGCGTCAAGGTCATGACCGACGGCATCCTCCTCGCCGAGATCAGCCGCGACCGCCTGCTCAAGCGCTACGACACCCTCATCATCGACGAGGCCCACGAACGCACCCTCAACATCGACTTCCTGCTCGGCTACCTCAAACAGCTGCTGCCCCGGCGCCCCGACCTCAAAGTCGTCATCACCTCGGCCACCATCGACACCCGGCGCTTCTCCCGGCACTTCGCCGACGCCCCCGTCATCGAAGTGTCCGGACGCACCTACCCCGTCGAAATCCGCTACCGCCCACTGGACGGACGCGACCAAGAGCACGCGATCCGTACGGCCGTCCGCGAACTCAGCACCGAACCCCCCGGCGACATCCTCGTGTTCTGCTCCGGGGAACGCGAGATCCGCGACGCCGCCGACGCGCTACGCGGCGAAGACGTGGAAGTCCTGCCGCTGTACGCCCGCCTCACCGCCGACGAACAACGCCACATCTTCACCCCGTCGGGCAACAACCGCCGCATCATCATCGCCACCAACATCGCCGAGACGTCCCTGACCGTCCCCGGCGTCAAGTACGTCATCGACACCGGCACCGCCCGCACCTCCCGCTACCGCAACCACGTCCAGCACCTGCCGATCGAACCGGTCTCCCAAGCCTCGGCCAACCAACGCGCCGGGCGCAGCGGACGCACCTCCCCCGGCATCTGCGTCCGCCTGTACGGCCAGGACGACTTCGGCCAACGCCCCCCGTACACCGAACCTGAAATCCTGCGCACCTCCCTGGCCTCCGTCATCCTCCAGATGACCGCCCTCGGGCTCGGCGACCTCACCGCCTTCCCCTTCCTCGACCCGCCCGACCCCGCGCACGTCAAGGAAGGCGTCGACCTCCTCCACGAACTGGACGCCCTCGACGGGGAACGCCTCACCGCCGTAGGCCGCCAACTCGCCAAGCTGCCGCTCGACCCCCGGCACGGCCGCATCATCATCGAAGCCGACCGGAACCACTGCACCGACGACGCGATCGTCATCGCCGCCGCCCTGTCCATCCAGGACCCCCGCGAACGACCGTCCGCCGTACGGGAAGAGGCCGACCGCGCCCACTCCCGCCACACCCACCCCGACTCCGACTTCCTCACCCTCCTCAACCTCTGGGACCACCTCGCCGACCGCACCTCCGGTGAACTCCGACGCGTCTGCCGTACGGAATTCCTCAACCACCCGCGCGTACGCGAATGGCAGGACATCGTCGCCCGCCTCCGCCGCACCGCAGAAGACACCGGACTGCGCCTGGGCCACCCGCCCGGCGGCTACCAGGACATCCACCTCGCCCTCCTGTCGGGGCTGCGCTCCCACGTCGGAGTATTCGACGCCCAGAAACGGGAGTACGTGGGAATCCGCCGCACCCGCTTCGCCCCCCACCCCGGCTCAACCCTGTTCGCCGACCCGCCCACCTGGGCCATGGCCGCCGAACTCGTCGAAACCTCAAAGCTGTTCGGCCGCACCCTCGCCCGCATCGACCCGGACTGGCTCACAGACTCCCTCGTCGAACAGATCGAGCACGCCGCCACCGACACCGCCACACCCCCGCCCTCCTGGGACTTCGGCACCATCCCGCGCGCCGTCACCGACCGGGGCACCCACCGCTACCCCGCACTGACCGACCTCGGCGGGCGCGTCGCCGTACTCCCCTACGACACCACCACCGAGCAGAAACAGGCCATGCGCACCGGCACCCGCCGCCTGCTCCAGCTCACCGTCGAGTCACCCGTACCCGCCCTGATCGCCAAACTGCCGCAGCCCGCCCGCGACACACTGGCCGAGAACCCCTACGGAAGCCTCTCCGCACTCCTCAAGGCCTGCGCCGCCACAACGATCGACCACCTCGTAGCCGACACCGGCGGCCCCGCCTGGGACAAACCCGCCTTCACCCGCCTGCAAACCCGCGTCCAGGCCGTCCTGCCCCGCCTGTTCGAAGACACCGTCATCAAAACCGAACGCATCCTCGCCTCCGCACAACGCATCCGACAACGCCTGGACCTCATCGCCAGCCCGCTGACCCGTGAGGAGATCACCCGGCAGCTCGGCGCACTCGTCTACAACGGCTTCCTCACCGACACCACCTGGCTACGCCTCCCCGATGTGCTGCGGTACCTCAAAGCCGTCGAGCAACGCCTGGACGACCTCGCTGCGGATCCGGAGTTCGACCGCAACAACACCGCCCGGGTCGCCTATGTCGAGAACGCCTACCGCAGGCTTCTTGACGAACTGTCACCCGACGAGCCGGTCACCGACGACGTACGGGAAGTCCACTGGCTCATCGAGGAGTTCCGCACCGGCGTATTCGCCCCCGCACTGGCGGGCCCGACGCGGGTGACGAGTGCTCAGATCCTGGAAGCCGTCGAGGACTTGGAGCCCTGACGGCCCCGACTCGGTGATCACCGGCCTCCCATGACCCTTCAGATGGCCAACGGAGGTTACGGGTAGTCAGATCTCTTACACGAACGGTGGAAAACGGACATCAAAGACGAGAAGCATCCAAGGCGAACAATTGGAATTATGTGATGTTCGTCACAGTTGCCCTTTCGCTTCGCCGAAACCCTTTAGAGAATTGGCAAACAAAGTCACCACGAGATAGCAAAGAAAGTCAATAACTCCCTGGTGGAACTACCCCACCAGGCTGTACTGATTCCGTTCGCCAGGATGCGTGCCGGAGTTCTCCTTGATCTCAGCTGGTCGAAGCACTTCCAGAGACAAACAGGAGGCCCTGCCGTGCCGAGCTCTGCCGTCAGCGGCGCCATCAGCACAACCTTGCTCTCGTCGAAAAGCGTCCGCTGCCGTGCCGTCAAAAGAAATCCAGCCACCCGGCCGGACCCCTGGCAACCTCCGCCCCCATGCCGGATATTCCTGGAACCTGACGGCCACTCCGGCACCACACCACCGGGCACCGCACCGGCACCCGGCACCACTCCACGACGACCACACCCTCTGGGAACACATCCGCACCGGTGACCGGGACGCCTTCGCCGCCGTCTTCGACCGCCATGCCGGAGCCGTCTAAGGCCACCTTCTGCGCCGCACCACCGGCCAACAGGACGCCGAAGGCCTGACCTCCGCAGTCTTCCTCACCACCTTCTCCGAGCCGGACAAGTCGACCCGCGCGGCGCTGGTCCCAGCGCTGACGGCCGCCGCGGTCCTCAATGCCGGGACCCTCGGCTTCATCGCCGTCCACAGCACTGGAGACCACCACCCCCCACATCCCCCGGCGGGCTCCGTCGGCGGCCAGGACCCGTCCGAGGGCGTTGCCAAATAGGGACACGCCCACGGGTGATCCCGCCCCGTGGAAAGTGGCTGCCACCGCGAGCACTGGCCGCAGCCCCGCTGACAGCTCCGGAGGAGATAAGGCCAGTGGCACGACCGACGGAGCGCCCTTCCTAGGCGGGACGACCGGCGGGAACGCCAGCACCTCGGGCACCACAGGCAACTCGATCCCCTGGGGACCGCCGGCAGACTCCGTTTACGGCGACAGCAACAGCGGTGCCAACAGCGACTACACCCGACCCCGGGAAGTCGGCGAACCCGACAGCGCGTTCAAGCCCTACTTCACCGCCTGGGAGCCCGACGGAAACGGATCAGTAAACCCGTACGTCATCGCAAAGAGCACCAGCCCGGGCCTGATCGCCTGTCACGGGGCAAACACACCGCCGAACTTCCCGGTCCCCACCACCCCGGACGGCTGGCCGAACGAAGCCGCGGACAGTCACACGAGCTTCGTCACCGGGCCCGGCCAGCGGTCACTTGTCGGCCCGCAGACCGACATCACCTTCTGGGGCCGGGCCGCCGACACCGCCGCGCGGGTCGAACTGTCGCTGCCCGACGGACAGCCTCTCGCCCACTTCCCCGTCGCCGCTCCCCGCCCAGCCCAGGACACCTGCAAAACCGCCACCCTCTGGCGCTGACCCCCGCCCCCGACGCGCCTCGACGCGAACCAACCAGCGCAGACAAGCCAACCAACCGACGAACCCAGCATCCCCTCACCCGATGTCCGGCGGATCCACCCTGATCCGCACCGGATCCACCGTCTTCCGCGCCAACTGCACCGCCAGCGCGTGCTTCAGCGCCGCCGCCAGCGCCGCCCCGTTCCCCGGCGTCACCCGCAACAGCACCCGCTCCCGGACCACCGCCACCACAGCCTCATCCGGCATCGCGGCCTTCTCCCACAGTGGAACGTCCGCCGCCCGAACCGCGATCAACGCCCGCGCCGCCTCGGATCTCCGCCGCCGTACGGGAGCCGCCGCACGCGGCGGTCCACCCCACTCCCGCACCGGAACCGGACCCAGCACATCCGTGCCCTCCGGCAGCCGCGCCACCGACAGGAAGTCCGCCACCGAAGCCGGAACCCCCGTCACCGAAGCCATCCGCGACACCGGCGGCAACCCGAGCTCGCCGCGCTCCACGAGCTCCGCCCGCGCGAACCCGGCCGGGTCCCACCGCACCAGCGCCTGCACGGGGCGCAGCGCCGGATCGGCGACCACAACCACCGATCCACTGGGCCGCACGAGCGACGCCGCGTCCAGCCAGCGGCGCAGGGCATCCTCACCGGCCCGCAGATCAGGACGGTTCAGCAGCGCCCAGCCGTCCAGCAGCAACGCCGCCGCGTAGCCACCGGCCGCGACCGGCTCAGCCCCCGGGGTCGAAATGATCAAAGCCGGAAGATCGGGTACGGAGGACAGCACCGCATCCTTCCCGGACGTCCGGACGGGCACCTGCGGGAACGCCCGGCCCAGTTCCTCGGCCGTCCGGCGGGCCCCCACGACACTCGCCCGGAGCCGGTCCCCGCCGCACACCGGGCAGTGCCACGCCGTCGCGTGCCGGGCACACCAGCCGCACACCAAGGAGCCCTGACCGTCCGTCATCTCCAGCGGACCGTGGCAGAAGGCGCACATCGCCGGTTCCCGGCACCGGTTGCACGAGGCCCGCGGGATGTAACCCCGGCGCGGCACCTGCACCAGTACGGGGCCGTGCTCCAGCGCCTTGCGCGCGACGTCCCAGGCGAGCGTGGGCAGCCTGGCGACCTGCGCCGCCCCGTCCCTGGCGATGTCCATGTCACCGATCGTGCGCACCAGCGGCGCAGCGGCCCGTACGGTCGAACGGTCCGCGAACAGCGGTTCGGCCCAGCCGGTCCCGACCAACTGCGCCGCCTCGACGGTGACGGACCTCCCGCCGACCAGGAACGCGGCCTTCTCCCGTACGGCCCGCATTTCCAGGATTTCCCGCACGTGCGGGTATGGCGCGTGGCGCTCCTCGTGGCTGCTGTCGCCGTCGTCCCACACGATCGCCAGACCCAGGTCGGCGACGGGTGCGAACACCGCGGCCCGGGTCCCCACGACGGCTTTCACCGTGCCGCGGCGGACGGACAGCCAGCGCCGGTAGCGCTCCTCGGGGCCGAGGCCCGCCGTCAGCGCCACGTGCTGGTACTTGCCGAGCAGTGTTTCCAGCGCGGCGTCGACCGCACCGACGTCCTTGCCGTCGGGGACGACCGCCAGCGCGCCGCGCCCCGCCGCGAGCGCGGTGGCCATCGCGACCGCGATCTCGTGTGCCCAGGACGGCCCGGGCAGCGCGACCCACACCGCCCGGGGGGCCTCCCCCTCGAACACCTTGTCCAAATAAACAGGCGCTGTCGGGTATCGCGTCCACGAGCCGAAGTCCGGCTTCGCCGGCACCGGCTCTGGTTCGCCCACCGCCTCCGCCTCGGCCCGCGCGTGACGTGGCGGCAGCGCGAGCTGGACGACATCGGCGAGAGTCCCGGCGTACCGGTCGGCGACGGCCCGGGCGAGAGCCAGGAGACCGGGAGCGAGCACGGGTTCAGGCGACAGCACCCGTTCGATCCTGGCCAGCGGACCTTTGTAGTCGCTGTCCGCGAGCCGTTCGACGATGATTCCGTCGATTAGTCCGCCGCCCTGGCGCCGGCCGTTGCTGACACCCGCGCCGAAGCGCACGCGGACCCGCACTCCCGGCTGGGCGTCGGCGTCCATGGTCTCCGGCACCGCGTAGTCGTACAGCCGGTCGAGGTGGGAAAGGCCTTTGTCAACCACGATTCTGGCCACCGGCAGTTCCGCCGCCAGCGGCTTCGGCCCCTTGGGCCTGGTCTTCCTGACCGCCTTGCGGGCCGCTTCACGGACGAGTTCGAGCTGGCCGTCGTTAAAGTCCCCGGCTGCCCGCTGCTCGTCCCCTGTCTCGCCCACAGGGGAATCCTGGCACGTCAGGGGGACAACCCACGCCAAGCGGACTGCCTTGGGCCCTTATGGCGGGTGTGTCTTCTGGTTGGTCGAAGGAGAATGCAATAGGCCCGTTATGCAAACTGACCTCCCAGATCCCCTGACAGCGTCCGGCCCTCCCCAGTACGCGCGGCCTGGCGCAGCGCGTCCCGGCAGGCCTTGATCGCCGGGTGCCCGCCACTGCCCTTCCGTACGGCCGTGAACAGTCGCCGCGACTGCCCCGGCAGCGTCCGCAGCGCGACGGTCGGCTGCCGCCCCCGCCAGAGCAGATCCGGCAGGAACGCCGCCGCGTGCCCGCGCTCCACGAGTGCCAGGTGCACCAGCAGGTGGGGATGCCACTCGTGGAGCCGGGGCAGCATCCCGGGCACGAGCGCGAGCGCCACCGTCTGGAACGCGGCGGTACGCAGCGTCCCCGCGATGCCCGCGAGCGACACCGCGATGTCGGCTTCAGCCTGCCCGAGGCGTTCGAGGACGACTTCGGTGTGCGCGAAGAGGATCTCCGCCTGCGGGGTCAGCCGGACGCGGCGCGCGACTGGACCTGCCCGCCGGTCGGCGACCGTGTGCCGGCATTCCACGCCGCACTGCCGGACTACGCGCCTACCCCCCTGGTGGAAATCCCGGAACTGGATGGTGACGGCCGCGGCGACGGCCGGGTCCGCGGTGACACGGCTGGTCCGGTGAGCGTACGGATGACAAAAGCGTCGGGGACCACTCGACAGTGGTCCCCGACGCTTTTGGTCAGCTGGTTCAGATGCCTGCGGCGGCCTTCAGCGCGTCCACCCGGTCGGTGCGCTCCCAGGCGAAGTCGGGGAGCTCACGGCCGAAGTGCCCGTACGCGGCGGTGGCCGCGTAGATGGGACGCTTCAGGTCGAGGTCGCGGATGATCGCGGCCGGACGCAGGTCGAAGACCGTGGTGACGGCGTCCTGGATCCGGTCGACCGGGACGACCTCAGTGCCGAAGGTCTCGACGAACAGACCCACCGGCTCGGCCTTGCCGATCGCATACGCGACCTGGACCTCACAGCGGGTCGCGAGGCCCGCGGCGACGATGTTCTTGGCGACCCAGCGCATGGCGTACGCGGCGGAGCGGTCGACCTTGGACGGGTCCTTGCCGGAGAAGGCACCGCCGCCGTGGCGGGCCATGCCGCCGTACGTGTCGATGATGATCTTGCGGCCGGTGAGGCCGGCGTCGCCCATCGGGCCGCCGATCTCGAAGCGCCCGGTCGGGTTGACCAGCAGACGGTAGTCCGACGTGTCGATGGACAGGCCCTCGAGCACCGGCTCGACGACGTACTCGCGCACATCGGGGGCCAGGAGGGAGTCCAAGTCGATGTCCGCGGCGTGCTGCGTGGAGACCACGACCGTGTCGATGCGGACCGGCTTGTCGCCGTCGTACTCGATGGTGACCTGGGTCTTGCCGTCAGGGCGCAGGTACGGGATGGTCCCGTTCTTGCGCACCTCGGTCAGGCGCTTGGCCAGGCGGTGCGCCAGCATGATCGGCAGCGGCATGAGCTCGGGGGTGTCGTCGCACGCGTAACCGAACATCAGGCCCTGGTCGCCCGCGCCCTGGCGGTCGAGCTCGTCCTTGTCGCCCTCGACACGCGCCTCGTAGGCGTCGTCGACGCCCTGGGCGATGTCCGGGGACTGGGCACCGATGGAGATCGACACACCGCAGGAGGCGCCGTCGAAGCCCTTTTTCGAGCTGTCGTAACCGATCTCCAGGACGCACTCGCGCACGATCGTGGGGATGTCGGCGTAGCCCTTGGTGGTGACCTCGCCGGCCACGTGCACCTGACCAGTGGTGATCATCGTCTCGACGGCGACCCGGCTGCTCGGGTCCTCCTTGAGGAGGGCGTCGAGGATCGAATCGCTGATCTGGTCGGCGATCTTGTCCGGGTGACCTTCGGTCACGGACTCGGAGGTGAACAGACGGCGGGACACTTCGCTCCCTGGGGTTGCAGCGGCTGCTGGCTCTGACCTTGTCGCTTCGCGGACCGACGCCCTGAACGGTCGCCTGCCCCACTTCGCGGCCGGACTCCGTCCGGTGTTTTCGTGCGGTGCTGTTCCGTCGCCTGGCGGCTGCTCCCCCGCAGGTGGGGGGCGGAACTGGCCCGAGTGTAGCCCCTTGGGCCCACTCTCCGTCACGCCCTGTGCGACCTGATACATCACATCTCCGCGGTCGGAGCCGGTGCCCGGTGGGGCTGTCGTGCCACTCCACCTGCGCGGTTCCGGACCCGCACCTGCGGCGGATCCGGGGCACACCGGCCCCTCACCGGCTGCTCACAGGATCCTGACAACCGTTGCCTAGCCTCGCGTTTCCCGTGCGCCCCGCCGGAGTCCCACGATTGGAAACACCATGACCCCGCCCTACCGGACCCGTACCGCCTTCGCCGTCATCGCCCTGGCCGGGCTGCTGCCCCTGGCCGCGTGCGGTGGCGGCGACGACAAGGGCGACACCGAGGAGAACGCCGCCGGCCAGACCGGCGGCGGGAAGGTCGCCACGTTGGAGAGCACACCCCCGAAGGCCGCCGCAGCCGGCGGTCAGCCGGGTTCCGCTGAACAAAGCCCCACGTCAAAGACCCAGGGCCCGGCCGCGAAGGACCCGGGCGGCGAGCGCGGCGTCCGGCACCGCCTGGACGAATCCGAGGAGGACCGGCTGCGGCTCATCGGCGACTGGGACGCGTGCCTGATCGCGAACGGAGCGCCTGAGAGCGTGGGCGGACCCAGCGTCGGCGGCGCCCCCAAGTACAAGCAGGCCGGCGAACCGATCCCCAAGGCCGCCCGGGAGGCCTGTCTGGACAAGCGCCTGCTGCCGTCGCCGGAGGAGGACTTCAAGCTCAACGCCCACTACGCGGACGACCGGCGGAACTGGTTGACCTGCATCAACAAGCGCGGCGCGGCCATCAATCTGAAGATGGTGCCCGTCGGTTCACCCGGCTCCGACGACGAGGGCATGAACTACGTGGACGGCATGGCCGGCACCGACCCGGCGAAGGCCGACAAGATCGTCAACGACTGCCGGATCGAGGCGTTCAGCAAGAAGAAGGGCTGAGGCCGGGGCGGTCGGGAGCTTCAGACCAGCCGGGCGGCCACCAGGTCCCACACAGTGTCGGCCAGGTCCTCCTTGGGTCCGTGCGGTACGGCGGTCTCCGTGCCGTCGGCCCCGAGGACGACCGCCTCGTTGACGTCCGTGCCGAAGGTCAGCGACTCCCCCACCTGGTTGACGACCAGCAGGTCACAGCCCTTGCGCTGGAGTTTCGCCCGGCCGTTGGCGAGCACGTCGTCGGTCTCCGCGGCGAAACCCACGACGACCTGACCGGGGCTCAGCCGATCCTGGGAGATCCCGGCGAGCACGTCCGGGTTCTTCACCAGGACGATCGGGTCGGGCTCCGCGCCGGTCTTCTTGATCTTGCCTGCGGCGTATCCGGCGGGCCGGAAGTCCGCGACGGCGGCGGCCATGACGACACAGTCGGCGCTCTTCGCGGCGTCGAGGACGGCCTCGCGGAGTTGCAGAGCGGTGCCGACGGTGACGATGTCCGCTCCGGCGATGTCGGGCAGGCTCACATTCGCTGAAACGAGTGTCACCCTTGCTCCCCGCGCTACGGCCGTCCGGGCTAGTGCGTAGCCCTGTTTACCCGACGAGCGGTTCCCGAGGAAGCGCACCGGGTCCAGCGGCTCGCGGGTTCCGCCCGCGGAGATGACGACGTGCCGGCCGGCGAGGTCAGGCTCCCGCACCCCGCGGACCAACGCGCGGCGGGCGACCGCGAAGATCTCCTCCGGGTCCGGGAGGCGGCCCTTGCCGGTGTCCTTGCCGGTGAGCCGCCCGGACGCGGGTTCGAGCACGATCGCGCCGCGGCGGCGCAGCGTGGCGACGTTCTCGACGGTGGCCGGGTGCTCCCACATCTCCGTGTGCATGGCCGGGGCGAACACCACGGGGCAGCGGGCGGTGAGCAGCGTGTTGGTGAGCAGGTCGTCGGCGAGCCCGTGCGCGGCCTTGGCCATCAGGTCGGCGGTGGCCGGGGCGATGACAAGCAGGTCTGCGTGCTGCCCGATGCGGACGTGGGGGACCTCGTGGACGTCCTCCCAGACTCCGGTGTGCACGGGCTGCCCGGACAGCGCGGACCAGGTGGCGGCGCCGACGAAGTTCAGCGCGCTGGCGGTGGGGACGACCCGAACGTCGTGCCCGGACTCGGTGAAGCGGCGCAGGAGTTCACAGGCCTTGTAAGCGGCGATGCCACCGCCGACGCCGAGGACGACCTTGGGCCTAGGGGCAGTGCTCACGTGGGTACTCCGTACGGGGTCCGGGGCTGGTGTGACTCCGGTGAGCGTAACGCCGCAGGTGACGGAGCAGCGGTTCAGCCCCGCGCGGCGCCCTGCCGGTCCGGCCGGAAACAGCTTCCGGAAGCGTTTCGTTCTGAGTATCCGTACGGATACATACGCCACCGTATCCCGGCATCCTCGGGACAATCCGGCCAGCGGGACTATCGGGCCGGACTCGTGCTTGAGGTATGGGGGATGAATGTCGGTCGACACAAGCGTGCTCGCCGATCCACGGCGGTGCCCTGACTGCGGGCGACAGTTGCCGGCGTTTCGCGGGGCGGCCTGCCCGGCGTGCCGGTTGCCGTTGACCGGGCCGGTGGCCGATGAGCTGTGGCGGGTGGGCTCGCAGGCCGCGGCGCTGCTGGAGCGTCGGGAGACGCTGTTGCGGGTGCTGCGGGCGACGGTGCTTCCGTCCGCACCGACGACCGCAGCCCCGCTCCCGGCCAGTCTGGCGGCTGGGTTTCCGGGTGGTGGTGAGTTCGAGCGGCTCAGGCCTGTTAGTAGTACGGGTACGCAGCCCCGTCAAGCGACCGCCCCCGCCGGGCCGGCCGCCGAAGTGGGCGGGCGCCGGGCGGCGGTCTTCGTCCTCGGGGCAGGGGTGCTGCTGCTCGCCGTGGCCGCAGTGATCTTCACCGCGGTGACCTGGCAGCGCACCGGGACCGGTGGCAGGTCCGCCGTACTCGCCCTGCTCCTGGTCCTCACCGTGGCCGGTGCCGCACTGGCCGAACGGCGGAAGCTGCCACTCACCGCCGAGGCGCTGGGCGCGCTGGCGGTCCTGATGAGCCTGCTCGACGCGTACGCCGCGTGGGCGGCCGACCTCGGCGGCCTGGGCAGCGCGAACGAGCTTGCGTACGCCGCCGGTTCGCTCACCCTGCTGGGCGCGGCCACCTGGCTGGGCTCGTACGCACTGCCCCTGCGGACCCTGCGGATCGCGTCCACACTGCTGCTCCAAGGCCCCCTGCCACTGCTGGCCGCCCGTGCCGGGAGCGACTCTCTCCTTCCGCTGACCGCCGCACTGGCATTGCAGTCCCTCCTGGACGTCTCGCTCCTCGCCTGGTTCCGGCGACGCGGAGCAACCGGCCCACGCGACCAAGCCGACGACCGAACGGGGGCGCGAGGAACGAGCGAACCCGGCAGGGCGTGGCTTCGCGGAGCAATCGGCACAGACGCGGTCAGCCGGCTGACGGTCCTGGCCTCCTTCGCCTACTGGCTCACCGGTTTTGTCCTGGCCGTGCCGGAGACCGGATCGTGGGGGTCCTGTGCCGTCTTCGTCGCGCTGACCGTGGTGGCCGCTGTCGCCGCCCGGCTGCTGCACACGGTGGCCGCCCTCCGGTACACCGCTTCCGGAGCGGCGACCGTCGCGATGCTGGCGTCGTCGGGCGCACTGGTCGCAGCTGTTGCCGACGGCTCGGACAGCGGGCCGTCGATCGCCGTCTGGGCCGCTGTGGCCGCCGCCGCGCTGGCCGCCTCGGGGCTGACTGCGTTGTACGCACTGCCCCGCGGCTTCCGGCCCGGTCCCGCCGCGGTCTTCGCGCTCCTGCTCGGCGCTCCGGCGGCCACCGCCGCCACCGCGACACTGACGTCGGTGTTCGGCCCGCTGCGCTGGGTCGGCGACGCGTGGACCGGCTCGCTCAGCGAGGGGTCCCGGCGGCTGGTCACGCAGGACTGGGGCTTCACCTGGGCACCCCTCCTGCTCGTCCCCGCTGCCCTGCTCGGGGTGGCGTTGCTGACGGATCTTTACCTGAGCCGGATGATCCGGCCCGCGCAGCCGTCCCTCCACGCGGCGGCCTTCCAGCAGGCAGCCCCCTCCTCCGGTCCGCCGCGGCCACCGGTGCCCGGCACCGGCCTCGGGCGCTCCGGCACAGCCGTCTTCACCGCACTCGGGGCCTGGGCGACGCTGGCGGTGGTGCCACCCTCGTTCGGCCTGCCGACGGCCGTGGGGCTCGGCTGGCAGATGGTCCTCGCGGTGGTCTGCGCGGGATTCGCCGTACGCATCACCTCCCCCGCCGTACCGGTGCTGTGGGTGGCGGCCGGAGCCAGTGCGGTGAGCGCTGCCGCCGGTTCGCTGGTGTCCGAAGGCCCGTCGGTGACGGTGTGGGGTCTGCTGACCGTGCTGGCCGCCACGGCGGCTGTACTCTCCCCGACACGCCGGGCTCCAAGCGCTGAGGGTGCCGCCCCGGCGGCACCACGCTGGGTCCGCCCGGCGGCTTCGGTGGTCGCTCTCGGCTTCGCCGCGGTGGAGACGGTGCTGGTGACCGCGTGGACCGGCGGAGCCGCGCAGACCACTGCTGTGGCAACCGCCGTCCTGGCTGGCTGCACTGCACTGGCCGCACTGGCTTTCAACCGGTTGGACAGGACCACCGCCGATGCGCTGACCGTCGCGTCCGCCGTGCTGTGGACGGGCAGTCTGCTGTCTTTCGCGCGGGATGCGGGAGCGACCACTCCAGTCCTCGCCGCCGCGCTGCCCGCCGCCGTCTACGGGGCCCTGCGCGGTGCGGAGTCGCGGCGGTCCGTCTGGGCGGCGGCGGCCGTACTCCTGCCCGGGGTCCTGCCGGGACCGGTCGTGGTGCAGTCCGGTGCGGAGTCTGTGTCCCCCGCCTTGTGGACCGCGGTGGCCGGAGCGGTGCTCCTGACTCTTCTGGCGCGTCTGCCGGTGAAGGTCCTGCCCCGGCCCTGGCCCGCGCTGGCAGCAGCGGCCGCCGTGACGGCGGCGGGCACCGCCGCGCTCACCACCACTCCGCACCTGCTGTGGATCGCCCTGCTGGTGGCGGCGGTGGGCATCGGGTCGGTAGCGGTGCCGCCCGTACGCGCTGAACTGACCGGTGCCCGGCTGCCCGCCGCAGTGACCGGCGTGGTGCTGCTGCTCGCCGCGTCCTGGGTGCGGCTCGGACTGTGGGACGTCACCGCGCCGGAGCCGTACACCCTGCCCGCCGGTCTGCTGCTGCTCGCCGTGGGGCTGCGGCGCCACCGGCGGGTGCCCGACGCGCTGTCCTGGCCGACGTACGGGCCCGCGCTGGCCGTGTGCCTGCTGCCGTCGTTGCCCGGGGCGCTGGGCGACGACGCCGTCCGTACGGGGCTGCTCGCCGCGGCGGCCGTCCTGGTCCTGGTGACCGGTGCCCACCGCAGGCTCCAGGCACCGCTGCTGATCGGCGGCGGGGTCCTGGCGGTGCTCGCGGTAGTCCAGCTGGCCCCGCACATTACGGCCCTGTACGCGGCGGTGCCGCGCTGGTCGGTCCTGGCCGGGGCCGGGGTGCTGCTGATCGCGGCGGGGGCCCGCTTCGAGCGGCGGCTGCGCGACCTGAAGCGGCTGGGGAGGGCGGTACGGGGGCTGCGCTGACACCACCGCACACGCTGGCAGCCACCGCACACGAAAACGCCGGAGCCCGTCCGAATGATGTTCGGACGGGCTCCGGCGTTTTACGTACGGTGCTGCGGAGCGGATCAGCTCTCGATCGGCTCGGCGGTCAGCATGCCACTGTTGATCTCGCGCAGCGCGATCGACAGGGGCTTCTCGTGCACGTGGGTGTCGACGAGCGGACCGACGTACTCCAGCAGACCCTCGCCCAGCTGCGAGTAGTAAGCATTGATCTGCCGCGCGCGCTTGGCCGCGTAGATGACCAGGCTGTACTTCGAGTCGTCAGTGTTCGTGAGCAACTCGTCGATCGGCGGGTTGATGATGCCTTCGGGCGCGGTGGAGGAGACGGACAAGTCGGGGCCTTCCCTACAACGACTCCCGGACCGCCGGTCGCACATGTGTGTGCTGCCGCGGTCGGAAATCGGATCGTGATATCAGGAAACGTTCATCAAGGCTAGCAGTTCACGCGAGACGTCCTCGACTGACGTGTTCACCAGCGTCACGTCGAACTCGGATTCGGCCGCCAGCTCGACCTTTGCCGCTTCGAGGCGGCGCTCGATGACCTCGGGCGATTCGGTGCCACGGCCCACGAGACGGCGGACCAGTTCGTCCCACGACGGCGGGGCCAGGAAGACCAGCCGCGCTTCGGACATGGACTCGCGGACCTGACGGGCGCCCTGCAGGTCGATCTCGAGCAGGAGCGACGTGCCGGCGTCCAGGTGGTCGAGGACAGCCTGACGCGGGGTGCCGTAGCGGTTCCCGGCGAACTCCGCCCATTCGAGCAGTTCGTCGGAGGCGATGAGCTTGTCGAACTGCTCATCGTCGACGAAGTGGTACTGGACCCCGTCGACCTCGCCCGGACGGGGCTTGCGTGTGGTCGCGGAGACCGAAAGCCACACCTCCGGGTGCTGGCTGCGGAGATGGGCGACCACAGTGCTCTTGCCGACCCCGGAGGGGCCGGAGAGCACGGTGAGCCGTCGTCGATTGTTCGTGGAGCCGTGCATGCTGCAAATCCTACCGCCGCGCACGGCAGCCGCCTCGGGGGCGTCCGGGTGTCGGGCACCGTTCACGTGCCCGACACCCGGACGCGACCCGTCAGGACGCGGACGCGCCGAACTCGCGCTCGAGCGACGCGATCTGGTTGGTCCCGAGCCCGCGCACACGCCGCGTCTCGGAGATGTTGAGTTTCTCCATCAGCTGCTTGGCACGAACCTTGCCGACGCCGGGCAGGGACTCCAGCAGAGCGGAGACCTTCATCTTGCCGACGACGTCGTTCTCCTGCCCCTCCTTGATCACCGCGCTGAGCGTGGTGCCGGAGTGCTTGAGTCGGTTCTTCACCTCAGCGCGCTCCCGTCGAGCGGCAGCGGCCTTCTCGAGCGCTTGTGCGCGCTGTTCGGGGGTCAGGGGCGGAAGAGCCACGCCGTGTCACCTCGGACTTCGTACTTCGTACTTCGGATACGGACGGTGTTCTGCACTGGGCCCCGACACTGGTCCGGAACCGAGCCGGTGTGGAACCTAGCTGGTCAAGCCGTTCACAGCAACGTGAAACGTCTCGACCGGGTGAGCACATCCGGGAGCCTAGCGCCAAGGCGGTCCCATGTGGGGGGATATGCGGAAGGAACAACCGGAAAACCTCAAGGCCCGGCCGTACGCCACCCTTCGCCAGGCCGTCCCGGATACTCTCGCGGACCACCCGTCACGGTCCGCTACAAAGCATCGCGGCCCCATCGCGGCACTCACCCCCACACACAGCCGCTGACCAGCCAACGCCCTTGACCCACCCGCATAGTGACGCTGCGTCAGAATTCGTCACGCACTCGGATCAAGCCGCCCGCCAGGCGGTCGCCGCCGACCCGCCGCGCCGGGCCGGGAAGCCGCCCAGGACACCTGCGGGGACCTCAGGAAAAACGTGCGGTTTCCGAGTGTCGGACTCACCTGAATCGCCGACACCCCACCGGCAGGTCGGGGGTCCGCACCAGGCCGACTACCCGGACGGCACAGCCCAGCAATCCCCTGGACTCAGTGATTTCTGACATAAGCTGCCGTTTTGTCATGACTATTCGAGAACGGGAAACGGCCGTGGCCCCTGACGGAGACGGGCAGTCCCCCCGGCCGCGACCCGGGCGGGCCACCCGGGCGGTCGTGGTGCTGGCCGTGCTGGCAGGCTCCGCGGGGACCGTACTCATCGGTCTGGGGATTCAGGACAGCGGCGGTGGCGCGAAAGTCACCGCGAAGTACGCCACGACGGCACCGCCCGCCCCGCTCCCGGAGGAAAAGGCGACCGCGGCGCTGGCCTCCTCCGTGCCCACCGGGGTGACGATCCCCTCACTGGGGATCAAAGCGCCGGTGATGGATCTGGGTCTGGACTCCACCGGGGAACTGGAAGTGCCGCCGGACGGGAAGCCGGAGTTCACAGGCTGGTACACCGGCGGCCCCACGCCCGGTGCGGTGGGGCCCGCGGTGATCGTGGGTCACCTGGACAGCCGTACGGGTCCGGCGGTGTTCTACCGGCTCCCGCAGGTCAAGCCCGGCGCGGAGGTCCTGGTGCCGCGCACGGACGGCAGCACGGCGGTGTTCAGGGTCCGCTCGGTCGAAGTGGTGCCCAAGAGCAGCTTCCCCACCGAGAAGGTCTACGGGGACACCGACCGCGCCGAACTGCGCCTGATCACCTGCGGCGGAGAACTCTCCGGCGGCCACTGGGACGGGAATGTGATCGTCTACGCCGACCTGGTGACGCGCTGACCTCGGCGGCGAAGACCAACAGGCCGATTGCGTACGGGTGACCCCGTACGCAATCGGCCTGTTGGTCTTCGCCGGGAAACCGTCAGGACACGGCCGCGCGGCACTCCTCGGCGACGCGGGCGGCCACCTCGCGCAGCGCGGTCACACCGGGGCCGTGCTTGAGGACGTCGCGGCTCACGCTCGGCACCACGTTGCGCGCGGCCCTGCCGAACACCATCGGGATGTCGGCGGGGGTCGCGCCCTGGGCGCCGATGCCGGGGGCGAGGAGGGGGCCGTTCATGGCGGCGAGGTCGTACGGGACCTCCCCCAGCGTCGCGCCGACCACCGCGCCGACGGACCCCATGGGAGCCTCGGTGCCGTTCTCCGCGCCGATGTGGCGCAGCATCAGTTCGGCGATGGTCCCGCTGCCGTCGGCGGCCTGGGCGCGCTGGACCTCGGCGCCCTCCGGGTTGGACGTCAGGGCGAGGACGAAGACTCCGGCACCGTGCAGGGCCGCCAGGTCGAGGACGGGGCGCAGTGAGCCGAAGCCGAGGTACGGGCTGACGGTGACCGCGTCTGAGGCCAGGGGGCCGGCCGGATCGACGTAGGCGGCGGCGTACCCGGCCATGGTCGAGCCGATGTCGCCGCGTTTGGCGTCCATGATCACGAGTGCGCCCGCTTCGCGGGACAGTGCGGTGGCCTTCTCCAGGACCGCGATGCCGCGTGAGCCGAAGCGTTCGAAGAACGCGGACTGCGGCTTGAGGACGGCGACGCGGTCGGCGAGGGCTTCGACGACGGTGTAGGTGAAGCGTTCGAGCCCGGCGATGTCGTCGTCCAGGCCCCAGGCTTTGAGCAGGGCGGCGTGCGGGTCGATGCCGACGCACAGCGGGCCACGGGTGTCCATGGCGGCGCGCAGGCGGGTGCCGAAGGGCTGCACCATCTCAGACTCTCAATCTCAAGGGGAGGGTTCGTTCCCGCTCGTCCACGCCGGTCACGCCCTGGCCGGCGGCGTCGGTCCTGCCCGGACTGCTGTGGACAGGTCTTCGTTCACAGCGTCTGGAGCATGACCGACGTGTTCGGAAAGCAGTTCAGGAATCAGTTCAGACCGACTTGATGAACTCTTCCAGGGTCCGGTGGCCGGAGCGGCTGAGCCTCCCGGACAGGCCGCGGTGGATGTCGCGGCACCACGTCGGGCCTTCGTAGATGAAGCCCGAGTAGCCCTGGACGAGTGTGGCTCCGGCTTCAAGTTTCTCCCACACGTCGTCGGCCGTCTCGACGCCGCCGACGCCGACGAGGACCAGGTCTGTCCCCACACGCTTGCGGAGCCGCTTGAGGACCTCCAGGGAGCGTTCCTTGAGTGGTGCGCCGGACAGTCCGCCGTTGCCGCAGAAGTCAATGTACTTCTGACCGGTCTTCAAGCCTTCGCGGCTGATGGTGGTGTTGGTGGCGATGATGCCGTCGAGCCCGAGTTCGAGGGCCAGGTCGGCGACGGCGTCGATGTCCGCGTCGGCGAGGTCGGGTGCGATCTTGACCAGGAGGGGGACGCGCCGGGAGGTGACCGTACGGTCGGCTTCCGTGCGGACGGCGGCCAGCAGGGGCCGCAGGACCTCGACGGCCTGGAGGTTGCGCAGGCCGGGGGTGTTGGGCGAGGAGACGTTGACGACGAGGTAGTCGGCGAAGCGGGCCAGCTTCTTCGTCGAGGCCACGTAGTCGGCGACGGCGTCGGCTTCGGCGACGACCTTGGTCTTGCCGATGTTGACGCCGACGATCGTGGGCCGGGTGGGGCGGCGCGGGCCGCGGGCGCGCAGGCGGTCGGCGACGGCGTCGGCGCCGTCGTTGTTGAAGCCCATCCGGTTGACGACCGCCCGGTCCTCGACCAGGCGGAACAGTCGCTGCCTGGGGTTGCCGGACTGGGCCTGGGCGGTGACCGTGCCGATCTCGACGAAGTCGAAGCCCAGGGCGCCGAGCGCGTCGATGCCGACGGCGTTCTTGTCGAAGCCGGCGGCGAGGCCGAACGGTCCCGGGAAGTCGATGCCGAGGGCCTGGACGCGCAGGTTGGGGTCGCGTCCGGCGAAGGTCCTGCGCAGGGCCTTGAGGCCGCCGGGGGTGCTCGCGGCGGCGCGGATGGCGTTGAAGCCCAGGTGGTGGGCCTGCTCGGGGTCGACGCGGGTGGCGAGGTGCTTGAAGAGGGCGGGGTAGAGCTTCATGCGTGCGGGCCTTTCAGCGGACGCACCCAAGGGCGGCCGTCCGGTCGGCGGAAACGACGGCCACTCCTGGGATGCGACTGAGCGAAGCGAAGGAGCGCGTCCGGCGGACGCGGCTTGAACCGGCGACGCGCGGGCGCCGACCGGCGACTGAGCGAAGCGAAGGCGACTGGAGGAAGACGCCCGCGCTTGGAGCCGGCACCAGAACTGAGCGAAGCGACGTCGACGGACCTGGGAGCCCCCGCTTGGAGCCCGCTAGAGAGAGCGGGACGCGTTCAGCTGCCCGGCGTACTCCTGGAGCGACCTGACCCCGATGTTCCCGGCGATCAGGGACTCGATGCCCTGCACCGCCGCGGCGAAGCCGGCCACCGTGGTGATCGACGGGACGCCGCGGGTGACGGCGGCCGTGCGGATCTCGTAGCCGTCGAGACGGCCGCCCGTACCGAACGGGGTGTTGGCGATGAAGTCGATCCCGCCGTCGTGGATCAGCTGGACGATCGTCTTCTCACCGCCCGGGCCCGGGCCCTCGCTGTGCTTGCGGACGATCGTCGCGGCGACGCCGTTGCGGCGCAGCACCTCGGCGGTGCCGTCGGTCGCGAGGATCTCGAAGCCGAGCTCGGCCAGCGCCTTGACCGGGAAGATCATTGAGCGCTTGTCGCGGTTCGCGAAGGAGACGAACGCCTTGCCCTTGGTCGGGAGTGCGCCGTACGCCCCGGCCTGGGACTTCGCGTAGGCCGTGCCGAAGACCGCGTCGATGCCCATGACCTCGCCGGTGGAGCGCATCTCCGGGGAGAGGACGGTGTCCACGCCGCGGCCCTGGACGTCGCGGAAGCGGTTCCAGGGGAGGACCGCCTCCTTGACCGCGATGGGGCTGTCCAGCGGCAGGGTGCCGCCGTCGCCCTCGCGGGGCAGCATGCCTTCGGCGCGCAGCTCGGCGATGGTGGTGCCGAGGGAGACGCGGGCCGCGGCCTTGGCGAGCGGGACCGCGGTCGCCTTGGAGACGAACGGGACCGTGCGTGAGGCGCGCGGGTTGGCTTCCAGGACGTACAGGATGTCCGCGGACAGGGCGAACTGGATGTTGATGAGTCCGCGGACGCCGACGCCTTCGGCGATGCCGAGGGTGGCCGCCCGGAGCCGCTTGATGTCGTGGCTGCCCAGGGTGATCGGCGGCAGGGCGCAGGCCGAGTCGCCGGAGTGGATGCCGGCCTCCTCGATGTGCTCCATGACGCCGCCGAGGTAGAGGTCGGTGCCGTCGTACAGCGCGTCGACGTCGATCTCGATGGCGTCGTCGAGGAACCGGTCGATGAGGACCGGGTGTTCGTTGATGAGTCCGGCGTTCTGGGTCAGGTACGCGGCGAGGGACTCCTCGTCGTACACGATCTCCATGCCGCGTCCGCCCAGGACGTAGGACGGGCGGGCCAGGACCGGGTAGCCGATCTCGTCGGCGATGGCCTTGGCCTCGCTGAAGGAGAAGGCGGTGCCGTGTTTGGGGGCGACGAGTCCGGCCTCGGCCATGACACGGCCGAAGGCGCCGCGCTCCTCGGCGAGGTGGATGGCCTCGGGGGACGTTCCGGCGATGGGCACGCCGGCGTCCTTGAGCGCCTGGGCCAGGCCGAGCGGGGTCTGGCCGCCGAGCTGGACGAGGACGCCCGCGACGGGGCCCGCCTGCGTCTCGGCGTGCACGACCTCAAGGACGTCTTCGAGCGTCAGGGGCTCGAAGTACAGGCGGTCGGCGGTGTCGTAGTCCGTCGAGACCGTCTCCGGGTTGCAGTTGACCATCACGGTCTCGTACCCGGCGTCGTGCAGCGCGAAGGCCGCGTGGACGCAGGAGTAGTCGAACTCGATGCCCTGGCCGATGCGGTTCGGTCCGGAGCCGAGGATGATCACCGCGGGCTTGGTGCGCGGCGCGACCTCGGTCTCCTCGTCGTACGACGAGTAGTGGTACGGGGTCTTGGCGGCGAACTCGGCGGCGCAGGTGTCGACCGTCTTGTACACCGGGCGGATGCCGAGCGCGTGGCGCACACCCCGGACGACGTCCTCACGGACGCCGCGGATCTGCGCGATCTGGAGGTCGGAGAAGCCGTAGCGCTTGGCGTGCTTCAGGATCTCGGGCGTGACGTGCTCGGACGCCTTGATGTCCTGGGCCACCTCGTGGATCAGCATCATCTGGTCGATGAACCACGGGTCGATCGAAGTGGACTCGAAGACCTCTTCGAGGGTCGCGCCGGCGCGGATCGCGTCCATGACGGTGTTGATGCGGCCGTCGGTGGGGCGCTCGGCGGTTTCGAGCAGCTCGGTCTTGTCGCCGGTCGGGGAGGCGAAGTCGAACTGCGACCCCTTCTTCTCCAGGGACCGCAGGGCCTTGTTCAGCGCCTCGGGGAAGTTGCGGCCGATCGCCATGGCCTCACCCACCGACTTCATGGTGGTGGTGAGGGTGGAGTCGGCGCCGGGGAACTTCTCGAAGGCGAAGCGCGGGACCTTGACGACCACGTAGTCGAGCGCGGGCTCGAACGAGGCCGGGGTGACCTTGGTGATGTCGTTGGGGATCTCGTCCAGCGTGTAGCCGATGGCGAGCCGGGCGGCGATCTTGGCGATCGGGAAGCCGGTGGCCTTGGAGGCCAGGGCGCTCGACCGGGAGACCCGCGGGTTCATCTCGATGACGATGATGCGGCCGTCGTCGGGGTTGATCGCGAACTGGATGTTGCAGCCGCCGGTGTCGACGCCGACCTCGCGGATGACCGCGATGGCGATGTCGCGCAGGCGCTGGTACTCGCGGTCGGTCAGCGTCATCGCCGGGGCGACGGTGATCGAGTCGCCGGTGTGCACACCCATCGGGTCGAAGTTCTCGATGGAGCAGACGACCACGACGTTGTCGTGCTTGTCGCGCATGAGCTCCAGTTCGTACTCCTTCCAGCCGAGGATGGACTCCTCCAGGAGCACCTCGGTGGTCGGCGACAAGGTCAGGCCCGTGCCGGCGATGCGGCGCAGCTCCTCCTCGTCGTGCGCGAAGCCGGAACCGGCGCCGCCCATGGTGAAGGAGGGCCGGACGACGACGGGGTAGCCGTTGCCGAGCGTCTCCACGCCCTTGATGACGTCGTCCATCGTGTGGCAGATCACCGAGCGCGCGGACTCGCCGTGGCCGATCTTCTCCTTGACGGCCGCGACCACGCCCTTGAACAGCTCGCGGTCCTCGCCCTTTTGGATCGACTCGACGTTGGCGCCGATGAGCTCGACGTTGTACTTCGCCAGGACACCGTTCTCGTGCAGGGAGACCGCGATGTTGAGCGCGGTCTGCCCGCCGAGGGTCGGGAGCAGCGCGTCAGGGCGCTCCCGTTCGATGATCTTCTCGACGAACTCGGGGGTGATCGGCTCGACGTACGTGGCGTCGGCGATCTCCGGGTCGGTCATGATCGTGGCCGGGTTGGAGTTGACCAGGATCACCCGCAGGCCTTCGGCCTTGAGGATGCGGCACGCCTGGGTGCCGGAGTAGTCGAACTCCGCGGCCTGGCCGATGACGATCGGGCCTGAGCCGACGACCAGGACGGACTTGAGGTCGTTGCGCTTAGGCATTCTTCGTCGTCTCCATCAGCGGGGTCTTTTCCATGAGCTCGACGAAACGGTCGAACAGGTAGGCGGCGTCGTGCGGTCCGGCGGCGGCCTCGGGGTGGTACTGGACGCTGAACGCCGGGGTGTCGAGGCAGTTGAGGCCTTCGACGACGTTGTCGTTGAGGCACACGTGGGAGACCTCGGCGCGGCCGTACGGGGTGTCGCTGACCTTGTCGAGCGGCGCGTCGACGGCGAAACCGTGGTTGTGCGCGGTGATCTCGACCTTGCCGGTGGAGCGGTCCTGCACCGGCTGGTTGATGCCGCGGTGGCCGTA
The DNA here is from genome assembly GCF_057291755.1 of Kitasatospora sp. UYEF31. Lineage (NCBI taxonomy): Bacteria > Bacillati > Actinomycetota > Actinomycetes > Kitasatosporales > Streptomycetaceae > Kitasatospora > Kitasatospora sp. UYEF31. The sequence goes on along the minus strand of NZ_JBXAWK010000041.1, from coordinate 19,370 downwards.
CTTCAGCTTGTAGGTGCCGAAGCCGAGTGCGCGGCCCAGGATCTGGTTGCCGAAGCAGATGCCGAAGAACGGGGTCTTCTTCGCGAGGACGGCCTTGACGACGGTGAGGTCGACGGTGGCCGGGTCGCCGGGGCCGTTGGAGAGGAAGACGCCGTCGGGGTTGACCGCGTAGACGTCCTCGACCGTGGCGGTGGCGGGCAGGACGTGCACCTCGATGCCGCGTTCGGCCATCCGGTGCGGGGTCATGCCCTTGATGCCGAGGTCGATGGCGGCGACGGTGAAGCGCTTCGTACCGACGGCGGGGACGACGTAGGCCCGGGTGGTGGACACCTCGGCGGACAGGTCCGCGCCCGTCATCCTGGGGGACTCCTGCACGCGGGCGAGCAGTGCGGCGTCGTCGGCGCCGTTGAGTGCGTCGCCGGAGAAGACTCCGCAGCGCATCGCGCCACGCTCACGCAGGTGGCGGGTCAGCGCGCGGGTGTCGATGCCGGAGATGCCGACGACGTCGTACTTGACCAGTTCGTCGTCGAGGGAACGCTGCGAGCGCCAGTTGGAGGCACGGCGCGCGGGGTCGCGGACGACGTAGCCGGCGACCCAGATGCGGGACGATTCGGGGTCTTCGTCGTTGACGCCGGTGTTGCCGACGTGCGGGGACGTCATGACGACGACCTGGCGGTGGTACGAGGGGTCGGTCAGCGTCTCCTGGTAGCCGGACATGCCGGTGGAGAACACCGCCTCACCGAAGGTCTCGCCGACGGCGCCGTACGCCTGGCCGCGGAAGGTGCGTCCGTCTTCGAGGACGAGCACTGCGGGCTGGAGGGCGGGACGTCCGGCGGACGTGGTGGGGCCGGTCACTTGGTGGACCCTTCCTGGTGGTTCTTGTTTGCCGCGAGGCGGTTGATCTCTTCGATCCACGCGTCGTGTTCGGCCTGCTGGAGGCTGCGGAAGCCGGAGTCGACGGCCGTGTCGCCGAGCGTCCAGGTGATGACGAGCAGGCCGCCTTCGGGCAGGACCTTCCCGGCGATCTTCTGGTCGGCGCGGGCGCCGGTGAGCGCGGCGCGCGGGATGAAGAAGTCCCGCGCTCCGGTGCGCCGGACGGCGAGGCCGTCCTCGCAGAGCGTCAGGTCCGCGGCGCTGCGGGTCCCGAGGCCGTGGGCGATGACGCGGTCCAGCCACTGCCCGGCGGTGGTCGAGCCGTGGTAGCGGCCCTCCAGCGTCAGGAGCTCCGTACCGGAGTCGTCGGGCACTTCTTCAGGCGCGGTGAGGTCTGCCTGCCGGAGTCCGCGCTTCTTCCAGGCGCGCCACATCAGCGTGTAGACGACCAGGACGAAGGCGATCAGGACGCCGACCCAGAGCAGACGCGCGCCCCAGTCGGTGACCTCGGCGGACTTCTTCCCGGCCTCAGCGAGGAGGGTCATGGTTTCAGCATGCGGCACAGTCACTGGAGCTTCCCGTCGATCACCGTCGGTACGCCGCGCAGGAAGGTCGCCATGACCCGGCCGGGCAGTTCCATGCCGGTGTACGGGGTGTTGCGGCTGCGCGAAGCGAGTTCGGACGGATCGACGGTACGCCGTGCGGCCGGGTCGACCAGCACCAGGTTTGCGGGCTCACCGACGGCGATCGGCCGTCCATGGCCGGCCAGCCGGCCGATGACCGCGGGGCGCACCGACATGCGGTCGGCGACCTGCTCCCAGGTCATGCGCCCGGTGTCGACCATCGTGAGCTGCACGATGGGCAGGGCGGTCTCCAGGCCGAGCATGCCCATGGCCGCCTGCGCCCATTCGCAGTCCTTGTCCTCCGAAGGGTGGGGCGCGTGGTCGGTCGCGACGGCGTCGATCGTGCCGTCGGCCAGGCCCGCGCGCAGCGCTTCCACGTCGGCGGCGGTGCGCAACGGCGGGTTGACCTTGAAGATCGGGTCGTACGTGCGGACCAGTTCGTCGGTGAGGATCAGGTGGTGCGGGCAGACCTCGGCGGTGACGTTCCAGCCCTTGGCCTTGGCCCAGCGGATGAGCTCGACCGAGCCGGCCGTGGAGACGTGGCACACGTGCAGCCGGGAGTCGACGTGCCCGGCGAGGAGGATGTCGCGGGCGATGATGGCCTCCTCGGCGACCGCCGGCCAGCCGCGCAGGCCGAGCTCGCCGGAGACGACACCCTCGTTCATCTGGGCGCCTTCGGTGAGGCGGGGCTCCTGGGCGTGCTGGGCGACGACGCCGTCGAACGCCTTCACGTACTCCAGGGCACGGCGCATGATGACCGCGTCGTGGACGCAGTGGCCGTCGTCGGAGAAGACCCGGACGCGGGCGGCGGAATCAGCCATCGCGCCGAGTTCGGCGAGCTGCTCGCCGGCGATGCCGACGGTGACCGCGCCGACGGGGATGACGTCGCAGCGCCCGGTCTCCTGGCCCAGGCGCCAGACCTGCTCGACGACGCCGGCGGTGTCGGCGACGGGGAAGGTGTTGGCCATGGCGTGGACGGCGGTGAAGCCGCCCATCGCGGCGGCGCGGGTGCCGGTCTCGACGGTCTCGGCGTCTTCGCGGCCCGGCTCGCGCAGGTGGGTGTGCAGGTCGACGAGGCCGGGGAGGAGGACGTGCCCTTCAGCGTCGATGACGAGGGCGTTGCCGGCGGTGAGGCCGGTGCCGATCTCCTGGACGACTCCGTCGGAGATGAGCACGTCCTGTGGGTCGCCGCCCAGGACGCGGGCGTTCTTGATCAGGTACGTGCTCACTGGTTGTTCTCCTCGGAGGCGGTGGTGATGGCGGGTTCGGAGCCGCCAAGGAGCAGGTACAGCACGGCCATCCGGACGCTGACGCCGTTGGTGACCTGTTCGACGATGGTGGAGCGGGCCGAGTCGGCGACCTCGGCGGAGATCTCCATGCCGCGGTTCATCGGGCCCGGGTGCATCACGATGGCGTGCTCGGGGAGCATCGCCATGCGGCGGGCGTCCAGGCCGTAGCGGCGGCTGTACTCACGCTCGGTGGGGAAGTAGGAGGCGTTCATGCGTTCGCGCTGGACGCGCAGCATCATGACCGCGTCGGCTTTGGCGAGCGATCCGTCGAGGTCGTAGCTGACGGTGCAGGGCCAGTTTGAGACACCGATGGGCACGAGGGTGGGCGGGGCGACCATGGTCACCTCGGCACCCAGGGTGTTCAGGAGCAGCACGTTGGAGCGGGCCACGCGGCTGTGCAGGACGTCGCCGACGATGGTGATGCGGCGGCCGTTGAGGTCGCCCTTGCCGCCGTTGAGCCGTCGTCGCATGGTGAAGGCGTCGAGCAGGGCCTGGGTGGGGTGCTCGTGGGTGCCGTCGCCGGCGTTGACGACGCTGCCGTGCAGCCAGCCGGACTCGGCCAGGCGCTTGGGGGCGCCCGAGGCGTGGTGCCGCACGACGACCGCGTCGGCGCCCATCGCCTGCAGGGTGAGCGCGGTGTCCTTGAGCGATTCGCCCTTGGAGACCGAAGAGCCCTTGGCGGAGAAGTTGATGACGTCCGCGGACAGACGCTTGGCGGCCGCTTCGAACGAGATGCGCGTACGGGTCGAGTCCTCGAAGAAGAGGTTGACGACGGTGCGGCCGCGCAGGGTGGGGAGCTTCTTGATCGGGCGTTCGGCGACGTGCGCGAGTTCCTCGGCGGTGTCGAGGATGAGCAGGGCGTCGTCGAGGGTGAGGTCGGCTGCCGAGATCAGGTGGCGTTTCATGGTCAGTTCTCCGATCCGGCCGTACGGACGCCCAGGTTGACCGCGTCGCGACCGTCGTATTCGGCCAGTTGGACCTTGACGGTCTCGGCCTTTGACGTGGGCAGGTTCTTACCGACGTAGTCGGCGCGGATGGGCAGCTCGCGGTGGCCGCGGTCGACCAGCACGGCCAGTTGGACCGCGCGGGGACGCCCTATGTCGTTGACCGCGTCGAGCGCGGCGCGGATCGTGCGCCCGGAGAACAGGACGTCGTCGACCAGGATGACCAGGGCGTCGTCGATGCCCCCGGCCGGGATCTCGGTGCGCTCCAGTGCGCGGGCGGGCTTGAGGCGCAGGTCGTCGCGGTACATCGTGATGTCGAGTGAGCCGACGGGGACCTTGGTGCCCTCGATCTGGGTGAGGCGTTCGGCGAGCCGGCGGGCGAGTGCTACACCGCGGGTGGGGATGCCGAGCAGGACCACGTCGCCGGCACCCTTGGTGCGTTCGACGATCTCGTGGGCGATCCGGGTGAGTGCCCGGTTGATGTCGGCCTCGTCGAGGACGGGCCTGGAGGTGGACGGGTCCAGCTCTCCGGTCATGGGTGACGTCATAGTGACGCGGACTCCCTTCCCCGCCTCACTGGACGGGCTTAAAAGGACGCCTGGGTATGGTTCCGACCATATCAGCCGACCGCGGCGGGCCTGCGGCCGGGCTCGGCGGGCCACCGGTCCGTACGGGGCGTCTCCGTACTGTCCGGATCCGCACTGCCGGGACTTTCAGGATCCCACTGCCGGGACTTTCGGGATCCCACTGCCGGGCCTGTCCGGATCCACACGGGCGGACGGGAAATCCGGGCGGCGTCCGCCGACGAAAACAGTCGCGAACCGGTGATCAATGTTACGAATCTGACCGAAAATTGCGTCTTCGAGAGCTGAATATGTGGCTTCCGGTGGAAATTGTGGGGTAAGTCGCTGACCTGTTCGGCTTGACGGACCCAAATTACTCTGCGTAACCTCACTATCAGTTACCGCCGGGGCGTACTGCGTCCGCCCGGTCGACAGCGGGTCCGGCACCGATGCCGGAGTCCCGCGCGACCGGTGGCGTAACCCACCCAACGGGTCCGGTCACTCGGGGCACCGTCCGATGGGTTCTCACAGTCAGTCACCTTCGTTGGGAGACAGATGTCCAGCGACTACGCCAAGCAGCTCGGGGCCAAGCTCCGCGCCATCCGGACACAGCAGGGCCTGTCCCTGCACGGGGTGGAGGAGAAGTCCCAGGGCCGCTGGAAGGCGGTCGTGGTCGGCTCGTACGAGCGCGGCGACCGCGCCGTCACGGTGCAGCGCCTCGCCGAGCTCGCCGACTTCTACGGCGTCCCCGTCCAGGAGCTCCTGCCGGGCAGCACGCCCGGCGGTGCCGCGGAGCCGCCGCCGCGCCTGGTGCTCGACCTCGAGCGCCTGAGCTCGGTTCCGGCCGAGCAGGCCGGCCCGCTGCAGCGGTACGCGGCCACAATCCAGTCGCAGCGCGGCGACTACAACGGCAAGGTGCTGTCGATCCGCCAGGACGACCTGCGCACCCTCGCCGTGATCTACGACCAGTCACCCTCGGTCCTGACCGAGCAGCTGATCGGCTGGGGCGTCCTGGACGCCGACGCACGCCGCGCGGTGGACTCCGACGAGGCGTAAGCAGGGCAGCTGAAGCACACAGCAGGGGCCGGAAGGGTTGATCACCCTTCCGGCCCCTGCTTTTGGACCTCCTTACACCCGGTGTGCGATCTCGCCGCCGGCCAGCGGAGGCCCACGGGATGCGGAACCGGTGGGGGCTTCGACGGTCGGCGGGGTCAGCCAACCTCCCCCTCGGGGCTAGGACTTCGAATTACGGTCAAAAGCTTTGAATACTATTCAAAGTCTTTGACGGTCCCACCCCGGTCAAGGGCGTGTCTGAGACTCGCCTTGTATTTGATTGACGTTCAAAGTTGAGGCCGGACCCGGTAGCGTCTGCACGCGATACGTCAAGAAAGGCGGGGTACGGGTGTCCACACTGCGCAAGGACGGTCGGCTGGCCCGCGAGCGGATGCTGGAGGAAGCCGTCGCGTCGATCGCCGAGGGCGGTCTCGCCGAGCTGACGATGGCGGGCCTCGCCCAACGCCTGGGCACCAGCGGCGGCCACATCCTGTATTACTTCGGCAGCAAGGACCATCTGCTGCTCGCCGCACTGCGGTGGAGCGAGGACCAGATCGCGGAGGAGCGCGCGGCGCTGCTGGCCCGGCGCGTCAGGCCGCCGCGGAAGCTCGACCTGTTCCTCGGCCTCTACCTGCCGCGTGGTCCGCGCGATCCGCGCTGGATGCTGTGGATAGAGCTGTGGGCGCGCACCGCGGGGAACGACGAACTGCGCAGCGCCCAGGAGGAGATCGACGAGAGCTGGCAGGCCGACCTGGTGCGGATCATCACCGCCGGGCGGTCCCAGGGCGTGTTCGTGTCGGACGACCCGGCGGTCGACGCCTCGGACCTGCGCGCGCTGCTCGACGGGCTCAGCACCCGGGCCGTGCTGGGCCTGGGCGGGACGACCCCGGACGTGGCGCTGGCCGCCGCGCGGCGCGCGGCGGCCAGACTGGCACCCCCCGGGTAGCCGGAGTTCCCGGGGGGCCTCCGTATGTGGAGGGTCGCCGGGACGGGCCCGGGGGGCCTCCGTACGCTAAAGGTTCCTCAAGCGGACTCGCGGACCACGGTCCGCGGCTTGACCACCATGTTCTCGTAACTGCCCAGGTCGTGCCCGGCCATCAGGGCGCTGAGCGCGTCCGCCGCGCCCGACCCCATCGAGCGGGTGTGCATCGCCACGGTGGTCAGCCGGGGCCACACCATTTCGCACAACGGCAGGTTTCCGGCACCCATCACCGCGATGTCGTCGGGTACCGTACGGCCGCACTCGCGCAGCGCGGAGATCAGCATCAGCGCGAGGTCGTCGCTGCCGGCGAACACCGCCGTGGGCGGTTCGGGCATCCGCTCCCAGTCGTAGATGGCCCGCAGGAGCGACTCGTGGTCGGCGGCGACGTCGAACCGGAGGAGTTGCACCCCGGAGGCCGCGGACTGTTCGGCCGCGCCGGTGTAGCGGTCCTCGCAGATCGACGCGAGCGGCCCCGACGGGACCAGGCAGGCCACCCTGCGGTGCCCGCGGGACACGAGGTGGCGCAGCGCGAGCGCGCCCGTGTCCTTGTTGTCGAAGATTGCCGTGGGTACGCCGGGATGCGCTTTGCCGCCCCATGCGAAGATCGCGCCGACTCCGGCGTTGCGCAGCACTTCCAGTGCGCCGCCGTCCAGGCGTTCGGCCTCGACCATGATCCCGCGCGGTCTCAGCGCGGCCCAGACCCGGGCGGCGTCCGGGCCGCGCGAGCCGCGGTCGCCGTGGATGAGCAGGTTGAGGTCCTGCCTGGCCAGCGATTCGGTGAGTTCGTCGATGAACGCTTCGAGGAGCTGCCCCATGGGCTGCAGCGGCAGCGGGAACAGGACGACGTCGCTGTGCCCGGAGCGCAGGGAGCGGGCCGGAGCACTGGGCGCGTAGCCCAGTTGCTTCACCGCGGCGAGGACCCGGTTGCGGGTGGTCTGGCTGACCCGCGCGCCCGGGGAGGAGTTGAGGACGTAGCTGACGGTGGAACGGGAGACGCCCGCGGCCCTGGCGACGTCTGCGCTGGTGGGTGGCTTGTCGAGGCGGCGCCGGGTCAGGTTGGGACCGGTTCTGGGCTCGTCCTCCGACGCCACCGACTCCGCTGCGGCCGCCTCCGACGCGGCCGCCTCCGACGCCGCACCTTCCGGTGGCTGCGCTGTCGCCCCTCTCCCTATTCGGCCGGCCCACGGCTCCTCCGCCGGCGCGTCCTGCGGCGCGTCGGCGGACGGTTCCGAGAACGCGGGCGTGACTCCGTCGCCGCTCACCACCCGGTCGTCCCGCGCCGGGTCCCCGGCACCGTCCTGCGTCGGCTGCCCCGCCCTGCCTGTGCCGGTCATCGCGCGCCCCACCCCGTCTCCGTCCCCGTCCGCCCGGTGCGGTCGCGGTCCTGCCGCCTCCACCTTGGCGGTTGCCGGTGCGCCCTCGCTACTGTCACGTGTAACCATGTATCGCCTCCTGCACTCTCAGTCGCCACCACTCCACCCGCCCCCACCGACAACAGCCGGTCGGGACACCGGTTCTGACGGATCATCACCCAGGCGGCGCGGAAGATCCAGATCTTCAGTGGTCACCCAGCCACCCTTCCGCGCCCAGGGTCGAAAGCCGGACCCAGGACTCGTCCATCAGCTCCACGAAAAGATCTGATCCGGCGTCAGGGCGTTCGGCCCAGCGGCCCAGCGGTCGAGCGGTCGAGCGGTCGAGCGCAGCACCGCGTGGAAAAGATGCACGCCGAGGGCCGGCCGCGGGTCGACGGCCGGGTCGACACCCTGCCGCCCGGCGGTCTCGACGACCAGACGGCGCTCCGACTCCAGCGCCCCGCGCGGCGACGCCGCCAGGAGCACCGGGTTGGCGTCGATCAGGCTGCGGGTGCGCAGGTGATTGTCAAGGCTTCGGACGCGACGTTCCTGGACGGTATGCACACGGCCTTCACGATCAGCGCGGGCGCGATGCTCTGCATGATGGTCCTCGCGTACTTCGTCAAGCCCGGAGAGGTGCGCGAAGGCGCGGTCGCGGTGCACGTGTAGGCCTGACGCCAGTGGAGCGGTCGGCACGGGCCGGACGGCTGGCAGGTTGGACAACTGGCACCGGTCGGACGGGCCGGAGCACACGCGGGACAGCAGACGGTGGGGCGGTCGGGGGTATCCCGGCCGCCCCGCTGTCGTCCGTGCGCATTGTTTTCCGTTGGCCGCTCTTGGTTCCTCTTGAATCCCTTTGAACCCCCGTGGTCCCCCACGGCCACCTACTGCCACCTACTGCCACCTGCGGCCACCACGGCCCCGCTGTCATCCGCAATCTCCCCTGCGGAAAAAAGCCAGTCAGGTCCCCTGACTAAAACTAGACAGGTATTCTGACCGGGTGCAAGAGCATTCAGACCACACGGACACCGCCCGGGGCGCTGAGCTGGCCACTTTGCTGGTCGGCGCGGTGCGCGGGATCAGCAGCACGTTCACCGCGAGGATGGCCGCCGCCGGATTCTCGGACGTACGTCCCACCCACGGCTTCGCCCTCACCCTCATCGGCGACAAGGGCACCACCGCCACCGAACTGGGCCGCCGCCTGGGCATGACCAAGCAGTCAGCGGGCGAGGTGGTCACGCACCTGGCCCGGCACGGCTACGTCGACCGCACTCCCGACCCCGCTGACCGGCGGGCCCGGCTGATCACGCTGACTCCGCGCGGAACGGACTGCGCGAAGATCATCTGGGGCGAACTGGCCGCGTTCGAGGACATGTGGCGCGAGGCGGTGGGGGCCGAGCGGCTCGGGGACATCAAGTCCGGGCTGCGCTCCGGGCTGCGCACGATGCACAAGGGGGTGCCGGAGGGGATGAGCCAGGCGTGGTGGTGGAACGCCTGAGGGCCGCCTTCTCGGCGATCATGCCGAAACGTGTCCTTCAGCATGATCGCCGGGGCTTCCGGCGCGACCGCTCACCCAGCGCCCAGTACTACACCCCCCGCCAGCACCGCCCCGACCGTCAGCGCCGCCACCAACCCCAGGTGCACGCCCCCGGCCACTGGTCTGCCCTCCCGTACAGCACGGTCCACAGCCCGGCGCCGCACCAGGCCGCACACATAGACCACCCCCGCCCCGGCCAGCACAAACGCGCCAGGCAGGAGGTACGGCCACCCGCCGGTCCGCTCTCCGGCGTGCAGCAGCAGTCCGCCGTTCGCCGCAAAAGCCATGGCTGTACGGGACCAGGCCAGGCGGGTGCGCTCCGGCTGGAGACCGGGGTCGGTCGGCGCCCGGGGGCGGGTTGCCCAGCTGGTGCGGTCAGGCATCAGGGCCGCTGAACCGCACGGTCACGCATCGTGGCCACCCCCGCGGCAACGTGCACCCGGCCCCGCCCCAGTACCAGTCCATCTCAGTGCACAACCATGAGCACAACCACACCCACAACCACCACGACGAGTCCCCCGGACAGCACCAGCGGCAGCGACGACACCGGCAGCGCCCGCCCCAGCCGCATCGCCCGCTCCGTGCGGTACCACCGCCCGTACGATGTCCCGGCGACCACCAGTGCCAGCGCGACCAGTGCCAGCCCCAGTACCAGCCGCTGCGTCCGCGGCGCGAGGTCCGGCACCAACTGGACGACCGCCACTCCCCCGGCAAGGAGCGACAGCGCGGTCCGTATCCACGCCAGGAACGTGCGCTCGTTCGCCAGTGTGAACCGGTAGTCGGGTTCGTCGCCCGTATCGCGCAGCCTTCGTCGGGAGATCACGGCCCCGAGGGTACACAGGGATACGCGGAAGCCCCGCTGGAACCTTCCAGCGGGGCTTCCGTGGCAGAACCGGCCTACTACCAGGCCTGCTCCGCGGACTTACTCCTGCGGACGCAGCAACGTCGGCTTGAGGTCCTTGATCTTGGCGAGCATGCCGTTGACGAACGCGGGCGACTCGTCGGTGGAGTACTCCTTGACGAGGTCCACCGCCTCGTCGATAGCGACCGCGTCGGGCACGTCGTCGGACCAGAGCAGCTCGTACACGCCCAGGCGCAGCACGTTGCGGTCGACCGTCGGCATGCGGTCGAGCTCCCAGTCCACGGCGTACGTCGCGATGATGTCGTCGATGCGCACGTGGTGCTTCTGCACGCCTTCGATCAACGTCATGGTGTACTCCGCGACCTGCGGCGCGTCGTCCTCCTTGCGGACCCGCGCCACCCAGTCGGCGAGCACGAGCTCCGGTTCGGTGCCGCGCTGGTCGGCTTCGAAGAGGATCTGCAGCGCCCGCTGGCGGGTCTTCGTCCGGGCACCGGCCACTAGTTGTTCACGCGGCCCAGGTAGTCGCCGGTGCGGGTGTCGACCTTGACCTTCTCGCCCGTGGTGATGAAGAGCGGCACGCCGATGTCGTAGCCGGTCTCCAGCGTCGCCGGCTTGGTGCCGCCGGTGGAGCGGTCGCCCTGGACACCCGGCTCGGTGTACTGGATGACGAGCTCGACCGAGGTCGGCATCTCGACGTACAGCGGCGAGCCCTCGTACATCGCGACGGTCGCGGTGAAGCCCTCGAGGAGGTACTTGACCGCGTCGCCGACCGTCTTCGGGTCGATGTTGATCTGCTCGAACGTCTCCGCGTCCATGAAGACGTAGTCGGTGCCGTCCTTGTACGAGAACTGCATGTCGCGGCGGTCGACGCTGGCCGTCTCGACCTTCACGCCGGCGTTGAAGGTCTTGTCCACGACCTTGCCGGACAGCACGCTCTTGAGCTTGGTGCGGACGAAGGCGGGGCCCTTGCCAGGCTTGACGTGCTGGAACTCCACGACGGACCAGAGCTGGCCACTGTCGAGCTTGAGGATCAGGCCGTTCTTGAGATCGTTGGTCGAGGCCACGAGTGCGGAATCTCCTGCGGTGAGGTCGTGTGACGTACGGAATGCCGGGTCGCCATTACAGGACCAGCAACTCTTTGGTCGTGATAGTGAGGAGCTCGGGGCCGCCGTCTGTGGAAGGCCGCACCACGAGGGTGTCCTCGATCCGGACGCCGCCGCGGCCTGGGAGGTAGACCCCGGGTTCGACGGTGACCGGCATGCAAGCGTCCAGCTTACCGCTCGCTGCGGGACCGATGAACGGGTCCTCCCGGACGGCAAGTCCGACGCCGTGCCCGGTGCCGTGCGGGAAGAAGTCGCCGTACCCGGCCCGCTCGACCACCGCGCGCGCCGCGGCGTCCACGGCGGCGGCCTCCACCCCGGGCGTCAAGGCCTGCCGGCCGGCCTTCTGTGCGGCGAAGACGAGCTCGTAAAGCTCGATCTGCCAGCCCGCCGGTTCGGCTCCTATGACAAACGTCCTGGTCGCGTCGCCGTGGTAGCCGCGGTAGACCGCGCCGAAGTCGATCTGGAGGAAGTCGCCGTCCTCGATCCGCCGGTCGCCGGGGCGGTGCCCTGGCAGCGCGGTGTGCGGCCCGGAGGCGACGATGGTGGGGAACGACGGCCGCTCGGCACCGTGGTCGGCCATGCGCCGCTCCAGCTCCATCGCGATATGTCTTTCCGTACGGCCGACAAGGATTGATTCGACCATCTCGCCCAGCGCCTGGTCACCGATCTCACAGGCGATCCGCAGGTTGGCGATCTCTTCCTCGTCCTTGACTTTGCGCAGCTCTTCGACGGCTCGGCCCAGCGAGGTGAGCCCGGTCCCGCCGGCGACCGCTTCCAGCGCGCGGTAGAGCTCGACCGTCAGGTCCTGCTCCTCGACCGCCAGCCTTCCGGCCCCGGCTTTCGCGGCGCGCTCGACGAGCGTCACGGCCGGTTGCCGCGACTCGACGACTTCCAGGTCGGGTGCCTGTTCACGGGCCTGGTCCAGACTGCTCCGGCCGGTCGCCAGGACCGGCCCGTCAGCAGCCACCAAGAGCGCTCCGGTGCCGGTGAACCCGGTCAGGTAGCGGACGTTGACCGGATCGGTGATCAGCGACGTCCCGGCCCCGCCCGCAGCCGTGCGGGCCCGCAGGCGGTCGCGTCGTACGACATGGGTCTCGGGCATGCTTTCACCTTACGGCGGAGGCTCAGAGCGTGCCTCTTGAAGATCACGGTGACTGGAATCCTGATCATCCACGGGGAATGATCAGGATTCCGGTCACCGTGGTCCTGCGGCCTCGGAAAAGCTACAGCTCCTGCGCCAGCGCCCGCAGCGCCAGCCGGTACGACCCGATCCCGAAGCCCGCGATCGTGCCGCTGGCCACCGCCGCGACGACACTGTTGTGCCGGAACGTCTCGCGCGCGTACGGGTTGGAGATGTGCACCTCGATGAACGGAGCGGTGCGCTGCGCGACCGCGTCCCGCAGTCCGTACGAGTAGTGCGTGAACGCGCCGGGGTTCATGACGACGGGGATCTTCCCGTCGGCGGCCTCGTGCATCCAGCGGATGATCTCGCCTTCGTCGTTCGTCTCCCGTACCTCGACGTCGAACCCGAGTTCGGCGCCCACCGCGGCGCACGCGGCCACGAGGCCCTCGTACGACGTAGCGCCGTACACGTCCGGCTCGCGACTGCCGAGCCGTCCCAGGTTGGGCCCGTTCAGCACCAGGACCCTGGTCGCCACAACAGGCGCTCCGCCCTTTGCCCCGCCGGTCACTTGGACACCTCGCCGTACGCCGCCACCAGCAGGGACGGGTCCGGAGCCTCCAGGATCACCGGCTTGCCGATGCCGTCCAGGACCACGAAGCGCAGCAGGTCGGCGCGCGACTTCTTGTCCAGGCGCATGTTCTGGAGCAGCTTGGGCCACGCGTCGGCCTGGTAGGCCAGCGGCAGGCCGAGCGAGGAGAGGATGTCGCGGTGCCGCTGCACCGCGGCGTCGTCCAGGCGTCCGGCGAGGCGGCCCAGTTCGGCGGCGTAGACCAGGCCGATGCTGACAGCGGCGCCGTGCCGCCACTTGTAGCGCTCGTTCTTCTCGATCGCGTGTCCGAGAGTGTGCCCGTAGTTGAGCATCTCCCGGCGGCCCGACTCCTTGAGGTCGCCGGACACCACCTCGGCCTTGACCCGGATCGAACGCTCGATCAGCTCAGTGGTGTGCGGCCCGTCGAACCGCGCGGCACCCGCGGGATCAGCTTCGATCAGATCAAGGATGACCGGGTCGGCGATGAACCCGGCCTTGACGATCTCGGCCATGCCGCTGATGTAGTCGTTGCGCGGCAGCGTCTCCAGCGTGCCCAGGTCCGCCAGGACGCCGGCCGGCGGGTGGAACGCGCCGACGAGGTTCTTGCCCTCGACGGTGTTGATGCCGGTCTTGCCGCCGACGGCCGCGTCGACCATGCCGAGCAGAGTGGTGGGGACGGACACCCAGCGCACACCCCGCAACCAGGTCGCCGCGACGAACCCGGCGAGGTCGGTGGTCGCGCCGCCGCCGATGCCGACGATCGCGTCGGAGCGGGTGAAGTTGGTCTGTCCCAGGACGGACCAGCAGTACGCCGCGACCTCGACCAGCTTGGCCTCTTCCGCGTTCGGCACCTGGATGACGATGGCTTCGAAGCCCTGCTCGGCGAGGTCGTCCCGGACGGCCCCGGCGGTCGCGGTCAGCGCCTCGGGATGGATGACGGCCACCTTGCGGACCTGCGGGCCCAGGATCCCGGCGAGCTCACCGAGCAGGCCGGTGCCGATGACGACGTCGTACGGGGACGTCCCGTCGACCGTGCCCTTTTCCGGGCCGACTGTGATCCGGATGGGTGCTGCCTCGCTCATGCTTTCCTTCTCTGTCTGGGTGCCTTCATCCGCCGTCGACCGTCCGCCGCGTCGGTTACAGTGCCGCGTCGACCGCCGCGGCGACCTCCCCGGGGGTACGGCCGCCGGTCCGCACCGTGAGTGTGGCCACTTCCGTGTACAGCGGACGCCGGTGCTCCATCAGTTCCCGCCACAGCGCACGGGGGCTGCCGATGAGCAGCGGCCGCGGGGCGTCGAGCCCGACCCGGCGGACCGCGTCGGCCAGTTCGACATCGAGGAACACGACGGTGTGCGCTTTGAGCAGCGCGCGGGTGCCGGGGTTCAGGACGGCCCCGCCGCCGAGTGCGAGGACACCTTCGTGTTCTGCCAGAGCCCCCTTCACCGCTTCGTGTTCGAGCGTACGGAAACGCTCTTCGCCTTCGTCGACGAAAATGTCCGCGACACGCTTCCCGGCTGCCGCCTCGACTGCCGCGTCGGTGTCGAGGAAGCCGACCCCGTGCAGTGCCGCGAGGAGTTCACCGACGGTGGTCTTACCCGCGCCGGGCGGACCGACGAGGACAACACGGGGCATGGGAACACTCCTGGTTTCAGCGGGCGGACCGCAACGGTCCTGGGGTTTGCGGGACACTTTTTGCCCCGGAAACCCCAAGACCGTCACAGCGTGCTATTTGATGCGCAGGTTCCCGGTGTAGGAGCGCACATTGCGGCGCGTCTCCTCCACCGAGTCGCCGCCGAACTTCTCCGTAACAGCGTCCGCGAGGACCAGAGCGACCATCGCCTCCGCGACGATTCCCGCAGCCGGCACCGCGGCGACATCCGAGCGCTGGTGGTGCGCCTGCGCGACCTCGCCCGTACGCACATCGACCGTCGCGAGCGCGCGCGGCACCGTCGCGATGGGCTTCATCGCCGCACGGACCCGCAGCACCTCACCGGTGGACATGCCACCCTCGGTGCCGCCCGAGCGGCCTGAGGTCCGGCGGATACCGTCGGGGCCGTTCACGATCTCGTCGTGCGCCTGCGAACCGCGCACCCGCGCCAGCTCGAAGCCGTCGCCGAGT
Organism: Kitasatospora sp. UYEF31; assembly: GCF_057291755.1. NCBI lineage: Bacteria > Bacillati > Actinomycetota > Actinomycetes > Kitasatosporales > Streptomycetaceae > Kitasatospora > Kitasatospora sp. UYEF31. The sequence goes on along the minus strand of NZ_JBXAWK010000041.1, from coordinate 4,358 downwards.
TCGACGCCCTTGATCGCCTGGATGCCCATCAGCGCGGCGGCCAGGCGGGCGTCGAGGCGGCGGTCCCAGTGGGTGTAGGAGCCCAGGCCCGGCGGCAGGCCGTACGCCAGGACCTCGACCACGCCGCCGAGAGTGTCCCCGGCCCCGTGCGCGGCGTCCACCTCGGCGACCATCGCGGCACTGGCCGCGGTGTCGAGGCAGCGCACCGGGTCGGCGTCCAAGCGCGCGGTGTCGGCGAAGACGGGGATGAGGCCGGACGGGGCCTTGGCCGCACCGAACTCGACCACGTGGCTGACGATCTCGACGCCCGCGACCTCCTTGAGGAAGGAGGACGCCACCGCGCCGAGCGCGACGCGGGCGGCGGTCTCCCGGGCGCTGGCACGCTCCAGGACCGGCCGGGCCTCGTCGAAGCCGTACTTCTGCATGCCCGCCAGGTCGGCGTGCCCGGGGCGCGGCCGGGTCAGCGGCGCGTTGCGCCCGAGCCCGTCCAGGACCTCCTGGTCGACCGGGTCGGCCGACATGACGATCTCCCACTTGGGCCACTCGGTGTTGCCCACCATGACCGCGACGGGGCTGCCCATCGTCAGGCCGTGCCGGACGCCGCCGAGGAAGGTCACCTCGTCGCGTTCGAACTTCATCCGCGCGCCGCGCCCGTAGCCGAGCCGGCGGCGGGCCAGCGCGTCAGCGACGAGGTCGGTCGTCACGGGAACACCGGCGGGCAGGCCCTCCAGGGTCGCGACGAGGGCGGGGCCGTGTGATTCGCCCGCGGTCAGCCAGCGCAAGTTGCCCATTGGGTTTTCCTCCAGTGCGGCCCGGACCGTGGCATACGGAGTGCGTCCGGGAGTCCGGGGCGATCCTTTCATGTCGTACGGCACGCTGCTGCCGCGAGTCCGTTATCTGATACCGGGCTCCAAGCGCCGGCGTTGTCCTCCTGTCCCCGTCGCTCCGCTCCGGAGCCACACGGCGCCAACACGTCGCCCGGCGAAAACCGCGACCTCCGGCCGCGCTCCCCCGCTATCACTCGGTCGCTGATACCGGGCTCCAAGCGCCGGCGTTGTCCTCCTGTCCCCGTCGCTCCGCTCCGGAGCCACACGGCGCCAACACGTCGCCCGGCGAAAACCGCGACCTCCGGCCGCGCTCCCCCGCTATCACTCGGTCGCTTCAGCTGAGCACCGCGGCCAGCCGGTCTCCGGTCAGCACCCCGCCGAACGCGCCCGCCAGCATCCACGGGCCGAAGGGGAGTTCGGTGTCGCGCCGGGCCCGGCGGGTCGCCAGGAGCACGACCGCGGCCAGTCCGGCGAACACGAAGGACAGGCACGCCCCGACGACCAGCACGGCCCAGCCGAGCCAGGCCAGGTAGAGGCCGAGGACCACGGCGAGTTTCACGTCGCCGGGGCCGAGGCCGCCGCGGCCGAGCACGGCGAGGCACAGGTGGTAGGCGCCGAGGGTGGCCGCGCCGTACAGCCCGCGGACGTAGGGTCCGAAGTCGCCGAGTGCCAGGGACTCCATGCCGAGCAGGGTCAGGCCGGTGAGCAGGCACACGAGCGTGACCACGTCGGGCAGGCGCAGCGCGTGCAGATCGACGATGGCCAGGACCACCCCGGCGGCGGCCAGGACGAGGAACGCCATGAGGTCGAGTCCGGGACCTATCCGCCACGCAAGCAGCGCGAACACGACAGCGGTCAGCATCCCCAGCGGGAGCGCCCGGAAAGGGGACGTCGTACGGGGGACGTCGCGCGCGCGTGGCGGCCCCCCCGCGGTCAGGAGCCTGGCGGGCCACGGCGCCGCCGCGCCGGCGGCGAACCCGAGCAGCGCACACAGGGTGACGAGACCGGACAACCCGGTGATGGCGGTGAGCACGGAGCAGACGATACGGCGGATCACCGGGTGATCACCGTCCGTTGTCCACAGGGCGGACCATGCGGTGTTATTTCCTGACCGGCGTCGGACCCGGCCTGTGGAGAAAGGGTTCCGCCTGAAGGCCTGGCGGCCCGGCGGGCGGACGGCCCGGGCAGCCGGTCCTTACGGTCGACCCGGGCCGGCCGGACACCGCGTCAGGAACCGGCCGGCACCCCGATCCGCTCCGCGCCGTCGGTCACTCCGGCCACGGTGCCGCCGGAGCGCGCCGTGGACCTGGTGGTGCCCGTGGCCGGGGGTTCGTCCGCGCAGACCGTGCCGGGGCGGGGGACGGTGAGCCCGGTCAGGTACGCCGTGACGGCCGTGTGCGCGCACGCGCTGCGCCCGAAGGCCGTGTGCCCCTCCCCCCGGAAGGTCAGCAGCACCGCGTTGTCCAGCGTCCGGGCGAGCGTGACCGCGTCCTGGTAGGGGGTGTCCGGGTCGCCGGTCGTGCCGACGACCAGGATCGGCGCGGATCCGGCCGCGGTGTAGGGCCCTGTGTGGCGGCTGGTGCGCGCGGCGGGCCACTGCGCGCAGGCGGTGGCGTGGTTGTGGTCGTACGTGGGCGGTCCGTACGCCATCGCCGGGCCCAGGAGCGGGGCCGCGTACGCCGCGCCGGTCAGCCGGTCCTCCAGCTTCCGTACGTCTTCCGGGAAAGCCCGGTCGACGCATTCGACGACCACGTTCGGGGTCAGGAAGTCGAACGAGGCGGGGGACGGCGGCCGGAGCAGGAAGGACTCCGGGTCGCGTTGTGCGGCCCGGCGCAGCGCGTCGGCGAGGGCGGGCCACAGCGCCCGGCCTTCGTTGAGGTTGAACATCAGCCGGTAGGCCAGGGTGAAGCCGTCGGCCTGGCCCACCGGTTCGGCGTCGAGGCTGCGGACCAGCCGGTCGAACGCGGCCCTGGGGCCACCTGACGCACCGTAGCTGAACGCGGACCAGTCGAGGAAGCGTCCCATCGCGCCGTCGAGGGCGAGGTACTGCGCGCGGTCGTAGTCGTAGGGCCGGTCCGCGTACCCGAGCGGGTCGTACGCGCCGTCCAGTGCCATCGCCCGGACCCGGCCGGGGAACAGATCGGCGTAGACAGTCCCTACATACGTACCGAACGACCTTCCGTAGAAGGTGAGTCGCTCTTCACCGAGGGCTTCGCGCAGGACGTCGACGTCGCGGGCCGCGTAGCCGGTCCCGACGAACGGCAGCAGGTCACCGGAGTTGCGTACGCACGCCTCGTCGAACTCCGCCGCCTCCTTCAGCGCCGGGCCGAACGCCGCGGCACCCGGCTGCCCCTTGGCCTGGGCGACCGCCTTGCTGTAGCGCGCGTCGTCCCAGCACTCCAGCCTCGAACTGCGGCCGACGCCACGCGCGTCGTACCCGACCACGTCGAACCGGTCGCGGAGTTCCCGCGGCAGGTCGGCGTAGTTGCCGCGGGCGAAGTCCACTCCGGAACCGCCGGGTCCGCCCGGGTGGAGGAGCAGTGTGCCGATCCGGTGCGCCGGGTCGGCCGCGGGTCTGCGGACGACGGAAAGGCCGAGTGCGCGGCCGCCGGAGTCCCGGTAGTCCAGTGGGACTTGCACGGTCGCGCAGTCGAAACCACCGCCGCATGACGCCCACTGCGTCGCCTCCTCCGCGGCCGTGGCCGGCGGGAGGGCGAACACGGTCAGTGCCACCGCTCCTGCCAGGGCGCAGCCGCGCCACGCCTTGCCGTGCAACCGTCGTGTACGTGTCACTCGCACTGCCGTTTTTCCCGTCGTCGCCGTAGCGACGATCGCATCACGCGGAGTCCGGGAACCGACGGCGGTCGGCACGGCGCGTCCGGGTGGTTACGGTGTGCGGTCCGTCCCCTGCTGGCCGAAGGGGTTCGCCCCCCGGTACGGGTCCTGGCCGGCGGCCGGCTGCGTGGGATACCCCTGTTCGGGGCCGCCCTGCGGGAACGGGTTGCCGCCGTGCGCGTCAGCGGTGGGCGCCGGCGGCATGCTGCCCGCGAAGGGGTTGCTCCCGACTCGGACCCCGGTGTAGTCACCGGTGGCCAGTGCCCGGGTCAGCCGCTTCTTGTGGATGTAGCCGCGGATCTTGAAGAAGACGACCAGTGCGACCAGTCCGACGGCGAAGATGATCTGCGCCTCGTTCGCGATGCTGTCGGGCAGCAGGGCGACGAAGATGTTGGAAAATATGTCCCAGACGAAGCCTCCGAGCCCGGCTTCTGATGTCTCGATAGTGCTGTTCACGAAAAAGTTCCCCCACGGGACAGCGGTTGTCGTCGGCGCAGAAGTTTAGGGGAAGTCCAAGGCTGGGGTCGCTGTTTGTGCGTGCCCCTGACCACAGTGGAGGGGCCGCGGGGGGGGGGGCCCGGGGGGGGGGGCGGGGGGGCCCCCCCCCCGCCCCCCCGCGCGGTCGGGGGCGGGTGTGGGTGAGACCAAATGAGGGGGGGTGAAAAAAACGGCCCCGCCCGGGTCGAAATCCCCCCG